>DYEN01000351.1 GCA_020725705.1 Anaerolinea sp. | reverse complement strand
GCTCGCGCACGTCGGCAAGGTGCGTCCGCAGCGTCAACAGACGCTGCTCAAGGTCCTCGGCCAGCGCGTGCAATAGCAACAGAGATGGTGGTTCTTCTGCGAGATGGCGCTCGATGAAGCGCACCAGCTCGCTGACGTCGCCCGTGGCGAGCGATTGCTCGAAAAGCTGAAGCGCTTCCAGCCGCAGCTCGGTAAGTTCGGATATCCCCCAAAACCCGTACTCGCTCAGATCTTCAAGCATCAGTCTGCTCCGCAGGGCACAGGCGGTAGAGGTAGTCCCAGGTATAGATCCCGGCATGGTGGCCGTCGTCCCAATAGAACTGCAGGGCGTAATTGCCGACCTGCACCACCTGCTCGACCTGGTAGGGACGGGTGGGTGTGACATGCAGGATATCCGGCGGGTCGAACGCAGGCCCCATTTGCTCGTGCCCGCCGCGGCACTCGGCGCACGGGCACGCCAGACGCAGGCGATCCAGCGGATAATGGCACACGCGCCCGTCCGGCCACGTGATGATCAGTTCGCCCGTGCGCTGGTTCAGCGTCACATCGGTGGGAATTCGCATCAGCATCCAGGGTATGAGGTAGGCAGCGGTTTCAGGCAGATGCAGCGCGTGCTTTCGCCTGGCCGATCCAGTCGAAATCGCGGATTCGCTGCGGGCGAATGGCTACATAGGGAGCCAGTTTTTCTGCCAGGCTGTCGGGTGTTTCGCTGGCCAGCGCGGCAAACGTGGTGATGCCACACTGGTACAGCGCCTCGGCAAAACGCGGCCCGATCCCTCGAATCTGCGTAAAATCGTCTGCACCGGCACGCGGCACATGGCCGGCCTGCTCTTCAGCCGTGGCCTCGAGGGCCTCGCGGGGCAGCACAATCGGCTGCATGGCCTCGGCCGGCCCATTCCCCGCCTGCGACCGGATCGTCACGGTTGACGTGTCTTTGCTGCGTTTGGACTCGCGCAGCAGCAGCCATCCAATGATGGCGCTGGCGCTCAACCCCAACCCAAGGACTGTGGCATTACGGACGGTTCTTAACATCGGCTCACTCGCTGATAGCCTCGAAAGCTGACTATCATTGTAGTGCCAGGCAAGAGGGCTGTCAAAACATTGTACGCCGCACACGCCCGTAAGCAGCAAATACTTGCGGCTTAGCACTTGCCTTATCAGCGCCCTTAGTCTATACTCAGGATACATCTATTCGGCGGTTTTACACGAGGCACGGACGGGCTATGAAGCTGAACAGCTTGATTGAAGCGTCCTACCGAACTTTCAAAGAGCGGGCGCGCGACGCGCGTGTGGTCCTGCTGCATCCACACAGCCGCTACCGCTCGGTGTTGGTCGCGCAGTTGATGAACGATCCCGATACGCGTGTCTTCTATTACGCGATGGGGCCGGATGACGTCAACGTGCGCGCGTTTTTGTCCGGCATCACGCACGATCTGGCGAATCAGCACCCGACCTTTGGGCGCCACCTCAACCAGATTCACTTCGAGACGCAAGGAAGCGACGACGCGCTGCTTGAGGCGTTCGTAGCCGATGTGGCAGAATTGAGCGACGAGCCGTTCCTGTTCATCTTTGATGAGTATGACCGCACCGACAGCGCAGATGACATTCAGGCATTCGTCGAGCAGGTGATCTTGCGCCTGCCGCCCACCACACAGCTTGTCATCAACAGCCGCACCCTGCCACGACTTCCCTGGGTGTCCCTGATCGCCCAACACAAAGCGGTCATTCTGCTGGACGATCAGATTGTCTCCAGCGATTTCTACGGCATGCGCACAGAGGACAGCGAGACAAAACTCGAAGTGTTCGCCCTGGGACCCGGCTATGTCTTGCTGAACGGCGAGCCGGTCGAGACCTGGGAAGGGCACTTGCCACGCCTGCTCTTCTTCTTCGCGCTGGACCGCCCGGTTGTCACGCGTTCCGAAATTTGCCAGGCGTTCTGGCCGGATCTCGACAACGATCAGGCCGTCAACGTCTTTCATGTGACCAAGCGCCGCCTGCACAAGGCGCTGGACTTCGACGTGCTAGTTCACGAAGACGGTTACTATCGCGTCAATCCGGCCGTGTCGATCTACTACGACATCATGGCCTTTGTCGGCGCCCTGGTCCAGGCCCGCGCGCCGGAGACCGTGGACAAAGCCGCCAAGTGGCAGGAAGCGATCGATCTCTATCGTGGCCCGTTCTTGCAGGGGCACAACGACAAGTGGATCGTCGAACGCCGCCGCAACTACCAGACGGGCTACCTCGAGGCATTGAGCGAGATGGCGCGCATCCGCCTGGAAGAAGGGCGTCAAGAAAACGCGCTTGGCCTGCTACTTCGCGCGGTCAGCGAGAACGATCGCTACGAGCCAATCCACCGCCAAATCATGCAGCTCTATGCCGACCTGGGCCGCCGCAGCGAAGCCGCCGCGCATTACCAGAAGCTCGTCGACCGGCTGAAAGCGGAAGGAATGGTTCCGGAGAAGGAAACTCAGGAACTGTACGCCGCCATCATGTCCTGAGTGCGACAGACGGCGACAACGAACGACGCCCACCGGTCCTGGTGGGCGTTTCGTTTGCCAGCGCCCCTGGAGGGATTCGAACCCGCGACCTTCCGCTTAGAAGGCGGCTGCTCTGTCCGGCTGAGCTACAGGGGCATATCGCCGACCATTGTAAAGAGGCAAGGTGGGCGCGTCAAGCGCGACTCGCGCGAGATCGCTCACTCATCCTCGTCAGAAACGGGCCGCAACCCTTTGTAGACCGTAGTGCCGGATAGCGTTCGCAAGATGGTGCGCGGGTCGCGCCCGGTGATCTCGCCCAGCTCGACCGGGGTGAGAGGGGTGTTGTTATTCGCCAGGAAGACTCGGAACACCGCATCGACCAGCGACGTCCGGGGACTGATGAAATCGGGTTGCCGGCTGGCTTCCATCAGCGCGCGCTGTAGCGCGTCGACCCGCGTCACCTCGCCTGTAGCCGGATCGATCCAGTCAATTTCCTCGATATCGCGGTTTGCGGCGAAAAAGTCGCGCTGCGCGGGGTCCAGGTGGCTCAGCAGATAAACGCGCAGATCCTGGCCTTCCCGTTCCCACCAGTCGTAATCAATATGAAAGCGTGTCTCAAGGGTCGGTTTAATGCGTTTGCTGGTTGTGCCGGGTGGGACTGCCACAGGTCATCCTTCCCTTGATGCCGGCTAGCCCAGGCGCCAGTATGGACCACCTACGTGCTCAAACTCCGGGTAGGCGACCAACGCCGCAAAGATCGGCCCTGGCGGGCAGCGCCGCACAACATTCACCACGCTGTAGAGCGTCTTGGCGTGCACGGTGCGCTGCGGGCTGAGCCGGGCCAGCGCACTCATCAGGTGCCGCATCGTCTCGTGCAGCGGCTCGCGCGGGTTAGCCGGATCCATCCAGATCGAATCAATCGCCTTCAGATCTTCCGCGCCCAGCGCCATCAACTCATCATACTCCGCCCCGATCAGCCGCTTCTGGCTGTCCAGATGCAGGCGGTTATCGTCGCCCACATACGCCAGCCGGACCCATTCGGTGCGCGGGCGATAGCCCCGGAAGTTCACCATCACCCGCGCCGGATCGTCCGTCCGCTCCACGGTGATGTACGCGCCAACGGGCAGCTTGTGCCGCCGATAGAAATCGCTCAGCCCGTATACGTAACGATGTTCGCGTACGACCCAGCCGTTCATTTCCTCGCCGGTCTGCCCGTCGATCAAAACCACCAGCACCCGCGGTGCTTCGTAGGCGGTGGGGAACAACTGGCGAAGCTGCGAGTTCAGCGGCAGCGTTCCGGCGCGTCGATGTGGGAAATTCAAGCTGATCGTCACCGGCCCGTCGGTTTTGGGCGGCGTGCGCAGATTCGACAGCTCGTCGTCGATCTCTTGCTCGAGCGCCAGCAGTTCATCGGTCAGCAGGCTGCGATCGTACTCGATCGGCACATAGCGCAGATGCTGCGGGACGGTCGTGACACCTTCCGGTTCCAGTTCCTTGAGGAACCACAGCACCTGGCCCGCCGGACCCACCTCGTCGAAGCGCTCGTCGTGGAACAGCGCGTAGTCCAGCGAGAATGCCTGCAGCCGGGGATTGACCTCGGCGGGCAGGTCTAGCTCGCGCATGATGTCCGCCGTTGCCAGCGGGCCGCCATTGTGCACCACCAGCACGGCCTCGGCCAGGTTACGATTCGCCAGGCCAACATCCACCAGCAGCGAGCGCAGGAACCAGCGTCCCGCGAAATAGACCGCGTCCTCTTCTTGCTCCAGGCGCTGCTCCAACAGGTACGCGATATCATCGCCGTACTGCTCGAACAAAGTGTTCACATCGACGGACGGCACCGCCAGGTCCGTCGGCGCGTCAATATTCAGCACATGCGGCGTCTGGAGCGCGCTGGCGAACTCGCGTACCTTGCCCGGCGCGAACTGCACTTTGAGCACGGTGAATTCGCCGTGCTCCGGGTTGTAACCGGGGCGTTCCGCGATTACCTCGCCGTGCCGATAGTTCAGCGCCGGGAAAACGAGGACCTGACCCACCGAGTACGTGTTGCGCGGCTGGTAGATCGCGCCACGCTCGATCTGCCGGCGCAACTGCTGGATCTCTTGTTCAACACGGTGCTGGATCAATCGCCGCGCGATCTCGCGGCTCGACAGAGGTTTCTCTTCTTCGAGGAAGAGATTGAACACGAACTCGATGTCACCGTCCGTGATCGAGAAGTCCTCGGTCCAGTACTGCTCGGAATCGACTTGATAGAGCTGCAAAGTCTTCCCTTAGCACACTAGTCGCGGTTGATGAGACGCGGCAGAGTCGCGGTTTGCCAGGCAATCGGCAGAGGTCAATTATATGCAAGCGTCGAGGAAGTGGCAAGGTTAAGACCCGCGCCTGAATGCAGAGTATATTCTGCCTGCCCGCCAGCCGCCCGGATTGGTATAATATTCATGTTGTTTAAGCCAGAAATCTGAGACCTCACCATCTTCCGCCCTGCATCCGCGGACAGAAAGGAGCATGATGAGCAAGCAGACTCCCCGAGACACGTTTGGAGCACGCGCTACTTTCACCGGGCCGGACGGCCGCCGGTACCACTATTACCGCCTGGCCGCTCTCGAAGAACAGGGCATCGGCCAGATTTCGCGCCTGCCGTTCTCGATCAAAGCCATGCTCGAGTCCGCTCTGCGCAACAACAACGGCTTCGAGATCACCGATGACGATGTGGTTCGTCTGGCGCAGTGGTCGCCCAAGATGGACGAGCCGCAGGAGATCCCCTTCAAGCCGGCGCGCGTCATCCTGCAAGACTTCACCGGCGTCCCCTCACTGGTCGATCTGGCGGCGTTGCGCTCGGCCATGAAACGCATGGGGGGCGACCCAAGCCAGATACAACCGTCGATCCCAGTCGACCTGGTGATCGATCACTCGGTGCAGGTCGATGTCTTCGGATCGGCAGCCGCGCTGATGATCAACGCGGAGCGCGAGTTTGAGCGCAACCGCGAGCGTTATGAATTCCTGCGCTGGGGGCAGAGCGCCTTCAAGAACTTCCGGGTTGTGCCGCCGGCAACAGGGATCGTCCATCAGGTCAACCTGGAATTTCTGGCACGCGGCGTTTTCGTCGACGAGGAAAACGGTGAACCGGTTGTCTACCCCGACAGCCTGGTCGGGACCGATTCGCACACCACGATGATCAATGGTCTGGGGATTGTCGGTTGGGGCGTCGGCGGGATCGAAGCCGAAGCCGTCATGCTCGGCCAGCCGATTTACATGCTGATGCCCGAGGTGATCGGGTTCAAGCTGACCGGCCGCCTGCCGGAAGGTTCGACCGCGACCGACCTGGTGCTCGTCGTGACCGAAATGCTACGCAAGAAGGGCGTCGTCGGCAAGTTCGTCGAGTTCTACGGCGAAGGGTTGAGCACGCTTGGGCTGGCCGACCGGGCGACCATCGGCAATATGGCGCCAGAGTACGGCGCGACAATCGGCTTCTTCCCCATGGACGCCGAGGCATTGCGCTATCTCCGCTATACCGGGCGCGACCCGCAGCTTGTCGATCTGGTCGAGCAGTACACCAAGCTGCAAGGGATGTTCCGCACCGACGACACTCCGGACCCGCTCTTCACCGACACGCTGGAGCTGGACATGAGCACGGTCAAGCCCAGCGTGGCCGGGCCGAAGCGCCCGCAGGACCGCATCGACCTGGAGAACGTCAAGCGTGCTTTCCAGGCCGCGCTGACGGCACCCACCAGCGAGCGAGGCTACGCGCTGGACAAGCGACAGCTTAAACGCCGCGCCACGATTGAACTGGGGCGCAACGGCCACCGAGAGAACGTCGAGCTGACTCACGGCTCGGTCGCGATCGCGGCCATCACCAGCTGCACGAACACCTCGAACCCGTCGGTGATGGTCGGCGCGGGCCTGCTGGCGAAGAAAGCCGTCGAGAAGGGCCTGAAAGTCCCGCCCTATGTAAAAACCAGCCTGGCGCCCGGCTCGAAGGTTGTCACGACCTACCTGACCGAAGCCGGACTGCTGCCCTATCTGGAAGCCCTGGGGTTCTACGTGGTAGGCTATGGCTGCACCACGTGCATCGGCAACAGCGGTCCGCTGCCCGAAGCTATCGCCCAGGCCATCGAGGAATACGATCTCGTCGCGGCCAGTGTGCTGAGCGGCAACCGTAACTTCGAGGGACGCATCAATCCACACCTGCAGGCGAACTACCTGGCTTCGCCGCCGCTCGTCGTTGCCTACGCACTCGCCGGCACGGTCGATATCGATCTGGTCAACGAGCCACTAGGCCACGATCGCGACGGCAACCCCGTCTATCTGCGCGATATCTGGCCCAGCCAGCGCGAGATCGCCGACACGATCGCCGAGGCGCTCAGGCCGGAGATGTTCCGCGAGCAGTATAGCAACGTCTACGACGGCAACGAGATGTGGAACGCCATCCCGGTCAGCGGCAGCGAAGTGTACGACTGGAACCCGGAATCCACCTACATCCAGGAACCGCCGTTCTTCATCAATATGCCGCTGGAAGCCGAGCCGCCGCGCTCGATCTCGGGCGCGCGCGTGCTGATCATGCTCGGCGACTCGGTGACGACCGACCACATCTCGCCTGCCGGATCGATCGCGCTCAACAGCCCGGCGGCGCGCTACCTCATGGAGCGAGGTGTCGAACCGCGTGACTTCAATTCGTACGGCGCGCGGCGCGGCAACGATCAGGTGATGGTGCGGGGCACCTTTGCCAATATCCGCATCAAGAATCTGCTGCTGCCCGGCACCGAAGGCGGTGTGACGATCCACCTGCCCAGCGGCGAGCAGATGAGCGTGTTCGACGCCGCCGAACGCTACAAGGCCGAGGGCACGCCGCTGATCGTGATCGCCGGCAAAGAGTACGGCACCGGCAGCTCGCGTGACTGGGCAGCCAAAGGCCCGCTACTGCTCGGCGTGCGCGCCGTGATCGCCGAGAGCTTCGAGCGTATTCACCGCAGCAACCTGATCGGCATGGGTATTCTGCCGCTGCAGTTCCGCCCCGGCGAGACGCCACGCGAGCTGGGGCTGACTGGCCGCGAGGTCTATGATATCGACTTGGGCGGAGATCTGCGGCCCGGCCAGACGCTGACCGTGCGCGCGACCGCGCCGGATGGCACGGTGAAGACCTTCCAGGTCCTTTCGCGGCTGGATACGCTTGTCGAGGTCAGCTACTACCGCAACGGTGGCATCCTGCACGCGGTACTGCGCAACCTGTTGAAAGCGTCCGTCGGCGGAGAGCAACCCGCGCACTGATCGCCGCTGTACATCGCACGGCCAACAGAGAGCGGCCCCGGGGCAGGGGGGCGCTCTCTGTTTTGTTTCCTGGACTGGCCGCCGCGCCCGCCGGTGTTGCTGCGCGAAAAATGGAATCGAGTAAGATAGTAAGCGGAAGCGGCGCCTGAGGCGCTCGCGATCGGTTGCACACGCAAGAGAGGAATTCATGGCCCGGATTGTCGTGGTTGGTAGCGCCAATGTCGATTTGGTGGCTCAGACGCCGCACCTGCCGGAGCCGGGCGAGACGGTTCTGGGCAGCGGGTTTATGACGGCTATGGGGGGCAAAGGTGCCAACCAGGCCGTTGGCGCGGCCCGGCTCGGCGCGGTGGTGACCTTCGTCGCGCGGGTGGGCGACGATGCCTTCGGGCAGCAGTGCCTGGCCGCCTACGCAAAAGAAGGGATCGATACCCGCTATGTCGGCATCACGCCGGAGACACCAACCGGGATCGCTCTGATCGCCGTCGCCGCCGATGGCGAGAACACGATCATCGTCGCATCGGGTGCCAACATGACTCTGACGCCGGACGACGTGGCGCGTGCCGAGCCGGCTTTCCAGGGCGCGGACGTGTTGGTGCTGCAGCTTGAGGTCCCGCTGGAGACGTCAATCGCGGCGGCGCGGCTGGCGCACAAACACAATCTGCGCGTGGTGCTGAACCCGGCGCCTGCCCGGCACCTGCCGGACGAATTACTGCGCGAGATTGACATCATTACGCCCAACCGGATCGAGCTGGCCCAGATGATGCACCTGTCCGAAGCGGAAGTTCAGGTGCTGCCCGACGCCGACCTGGCGCGCACGGCGCTTAAGCTGGGGCCGCCCGCCGTAGTGATCACGCTGGGCGCCGAGGGCGCGCTCGTTGCGGACTCCGGCGGCTGGACACGGGTGCCCGCGTTCGAGGTGCGCGCGGTCGACACGACGGCAGCCGGGGATGCGTTCAACGCCGGGCTGGCAGTGGCCCTGGCGCGCGGCGCCGATCTGGTCGATGCCGTGCGCTATGCCAACGCGTGCGGCGCCCTGGCGGCCACCAAGCTCGGTGCCCAGCCGTCTCTGCCAACCGGGGATGAGGTCGACAGGCTGCTGCACACAATCCGTGAATAGGGTAGGGGGATGGCCATGCCTGCCAAAGTCCTGATCGTTGACGATGAAATCGCCATTCGTGATGCACTGGGCCGCAAGCTTCAGCGAGAAGGCTTTCATGTCACCCTGGCCGGCAGCGGGCTGGAAGGGCTGCGCGCGTTCCATGCCGAGCGCCCCGATCTGGTCGTCTTGGACATTGTTATGCCCGAAATGGACGGGCTGACCGTCTGTCAGCGCATCCGCGAGATCGCCGAAACGCCGGTGATGATGCTCTCCGCGCAGGCAATCACCGAGAACGATATCATCGAAGGCTTGAACGCCGGCGCGGATGAATACCTGGTCAAGCCCATCCGGCTCAACGAGTTTGTGGCGCGCGTTCAGGCGCTGCTGCGCCGTGCGCAGATGACCGCCACCGAAGCGGAAACGGGCTATAACGACGGCTATCTCTGCATCGATCTGCAGCGCCGGCATGTGTTTGTCGACAACCAGAAGGTCCACCTGACACCAACGGAGTTTAAGCTGCTGGTGGTACTGCATGAAAACGCGGGGCGCGTTGTGCCCCAGCGCGAGCTGCTGGAGCAGGTTTGGGGGCCGGAATATGCCGATGATGTCTACTACCCACGCGTGTATATCAGCCAGCTTCGGCGCAAGATCGAACCCGACCCGGCCAATCCGATCTATATCCTGACAGAGCACCGGGTTGGCTACCGGTTCGAAAAGCAGCCTAACATCTAGGCTCCGCGCCGGCGCGCGCCCGCCCATGATCACCAACAACCTCGCGCTGCTGTTCAACGGCCTGACCCTCGCGTTGGCGCTTGGCCTGCTGATCCTGGTGCTGTGGCAGGATCCGCGCAGCACCGCCAACCGCTTCTTTGCCCTGTTCTTGTTCTCCGCGCTGGTCTGGGCGTCGGGGTCGCTGCTGGCGCGTGCCGCGGTATTCGTTGGCGCCAGCGAAAGCCTGATCCAGACCGGCCTGCGCCTGCTGGATATCGGGTTCAGTGCGTCGTCGATCACGCTCTACACCTACAGCGCGGTGGTCGGGGGTGTGCGCGCCCGCTGGTTTCGGAGCTTCGCGCTGGCCGGTCTGGCGCTGATTCTGACCTATCAACTGCTGCTGTGGATGGCGCAAACCCCGCACAGTTACACCGTCACGGCCACGCGGGCGCTCGACTACCGCTTCGACCGGCCCAGCACCGTGCTTTACCTGACGTTTCAACTCGCGACCATCGGCGTGATCTGGCGCAACCGCAAGCGCGTGCGCGCCCCCGCGCTGGTGGCCGGGATCCTGCTCTTTGCGACCGGCCAGCTTTTGAGCTTGCTTAGCCCTCGCGTCCGAACCCTCGGCATCCCGGAAGAAATCAGCGCGCTGGCAACCCTGGTGATCAGTTACGCGGTTGTGCGTCACCAGATCATGGTTCCCCTGCTGGGCCGGGCCAAGCAGCTTGAGGCGGTGCGGGATGTCGGCATCGCGATCACGAGCCGGCTGCGCCTGCAGGAAACGCTTGCCACCATTACTGCGCAGGCGGTCGCGCTGCTGGAAGCCGACGGCGGCGCGATCTATCTGAAGCACGGCGGAACGCTCAAGCTGGCCGCCGTCCATAACCTGCCTGAACAGTACGTCGGCATTGAAATCCCGCTGGGGCAGGCGGTGGTCGGAACGGTTGCCCTGGAACGGCGCGGGCGGCGTGTGGACAACTATCACGCGGACTGGCGCGGCGCTCAGGATATGCCGTGGGCCGGCAAAGCTTTTGGTGCGGTAATTGCCGCGCCACTGATGTTCGCCGACGAAGTGGTCGGGGTGCTGCTGGTGGCGCGTGGGCGGCAGGGTCGCCTGTTCAACCGCGAGGACATGCATCTGCTGGAACTGCTCGGCCCGCAGGCAGCGGTTGCCATCACCAACAGCCGCCTGTTCGAGGCAGAGCGCGAGCTGTCCTCGGATCTGGCAAGCGCCATGAACCAGCTTGAGACCGTGCTGACCAGCACCGAAAACCCGGTCATCGCCGTTGATCGCAACCTGCGCGTGCTGATCGCGAATCCGGCGGCGGTGAGCCTGCTCGATGTTCACGATGGTGACCCGGTGGGGCGCCCGCTGACGGAAGTCACCCCGCGGCGCTTTCTGCCACCCGACCGCCGCCAGGCCCTGCGTGCCCTGCGCCGCCAGGGCGCATACATCTACGAACTGACCGTTGCCGATCGTACCTATCTGTGCCATGTGGCCGAGATCAACAAGCCACGCACGGTGGGATGGGTGGCGGTGCTCAACGATGTGACGCAGCTTAAGGAGCTGGATCGTCTCAAAAGCCAGATGATCCAGATGACCAGCCACGACCTCAAAAACCCGCTGCAAGCCGCCATGAGCTATCTTGAACTGCTGACGGAAGACGGGCGGACGCTCTTCACAGACGATATGCGGCAGTACATCGACACGATCTGGGTGCAACTCAACCGCATGTACCGCATCATCAGCGGGATTCTCAACCTGGAGCGCGTGCAGTCCGGCCAGCCGTCGATCGAGCCATGTGCCTTGGACGAGGTGGTGCGCCGCGTGGTTGCCGAAATGGAAAGCCAGGCGCGCGCCAAATCGCTGGCGCTGCAGCTTGAGATCGAAAGCCCGGTCTCGCCCGTGCTGGGCGACGCTCAGCAGCTTGGCCAGGCTGTGGCCAATCTGGTCGACAATGCCATTAAGTTCACGCCCGCCGGAGGGCACGTGGTGGTACGCGTACGCGACGAGGGCCGTTGCGTCGAGATCACGGTCAGCGATACGGGCATCGGGATCGCGCCCGACGAGCAGGCGCGCGTCTTCGATCGCTTCTACCGGTCGCCGCATCCCGCCGCTGCCCATGCCACCGGGTCTGGCTTGGGTCTGAGTCTGGTCAGCGCCATCGTCCGCGCGCATCACGGCACGATCTCGCTGGAAAGCGCGCCTCAGCGGGGAACCACCATGCAGGTTCGCCTGCCGATCTTGACCGAGCCGGAGATTGAGGAGCCAATATGAAAATCTACACACGCAGCGGTGATGAGGGACAGACCAGCCTGTTTGCCGGCGGGCGGATCAGCAAGAGCCATCTCCGGCTGCATGCCTATGGCACGGTCGATGAACTCAACGCTGTGCTGGGGCTGGCCGCCTCAGCCGGGGTGGGGGGATCGGTCGCCGGGCCGCTGGAGCGCGTCCAGAGTGAGTTGTTCGTCCTCGGCGCCGATCTGGCGACGCCGCTCGACGCGCAGCCGAAATGGCTGGTGCGCGTCTCCGGCGAGATGACCGCTCGCCTGGAACACGAGATCGACACCTGGCAGGCGGCGCTGCCAGAACTGCGCAATTTTATCCTGCCGGGCGGGACAATGGGCGGAGCGTTTCTGCACCAGGCGCGGGTTGTCTGCCGGCGCGCAGAGCGCTGGCTGGTCGCGCTCCAAGAGCACGAGGCGGTCAATCCCGAGGCGCTGCGCTATCTGAACCGCCTCTCCGACTGGCTGTTTGTGGCAGCCCGCACCGCCAATCACGACGCTGGCCAACCGGAGCGAATCTGGCAGGCTCCGGCGCGCGATTCGACCTCTCCGCCGGATTCGGGCGTGTGAGGATCGTCTTGTTATATTAAAACTAACAATCAACTTTCTTATCATATCGGTGACATCGTCTGATCGGAGCGCCGGCTACGGCGTGAAGTCGATCGTTGCAGCCGAAACCTGCGTAAAGTCCGCCGCGAACACCGCAAGGTAGCGGTTACGCTGCCAGTTCCGACAAAGACCGGCTCGGTCAGATGCCCATAGCCGGGGCAGGGCATGGGTAGAGAGATGGATGCGCAGAGAACTTGGGGAATGAGATTATGCGTAGGTGGGAAATTGCGTATCCGGAGAGATGAATGTAACATAAGTAAGGAAATGTCTCATTACGGTGAAAAAGGGGAGAAAACAGCCCATGCAGGTCCTCATCGCCGCCGCGCCTAAGGATTCACCCTTTGCCGACTGGCTTCATCGTGAATTGCAGCGTTTCGGGCACGCAAGTGAGTTTCTTCTTTTCGCACCGGATGCCGATGTCATCGAACAAGCCGTTCGTGCGTGCCGCGTCGTGCTGCTCGTCCTCAGCCCGCACAGCGTCACCTGGCAGTTTCTTGTCTCCGTCGTTGCACTGGCGCAGCACCACCACAAGCGAATTATCCCACTTCAGATCGCCCACCTTCCGGACCGGCCCGAATTCGTGCGCGGCCTGCCGATTGTGGACCTTACTGCGCTGCCATCCCGGCAAATAGCCGCCGAGCACGTGCTGCACCTGCTCTCGCAGCATGGCGACCGCACCTTTGGCGCGGCCCGCGACGCCTATCTCCAGCGCGCCACGCTCAAAGCCGAGAATACCATCGCCGCCTATCGCCGCTCGATTGAGCTGTTTCTAGATTTCCTGGGCGATCCGTCGCAGCGCGGGCGCCTGCCGATTCACGGGTTTGTGACGATCGCGCCGGACGATACGCCGCTGAACGCACTCAGCGCCGAAGACGCGCCCATCTTCCTGCATTTTGCCGAGTGGATGCTCTCGGCGCCGTCACGCCAACCCGGGGACAAACGCCCGTACAAAGTCTCCACGGTGGAACTGCGGCTGGCGGGCGTCCAGAACTGGTTCCAGTTTATGGACGATCACGGCTGGTTGCCGGCAGATTTCCGGCTGGCGAAGGCCCGGCGCATTGTGCGCGACGAGCTGCGCAGCCGCTCGCGGCGCAGCGGACCGCCACAGCCGCCCGATCACATCGAAGAATTGATCTACTACTTCGATCACCTGCACCGCCCGCCGCACCTCGACAAGCCCGACGTCGATCCCGAGCGCGTGCGCCGCTGGGAACTCACGCGCCTGCGCAACCGCGCCCTGCTACACGCGCTGGCCGAAACCGGCGGGCGCATCAGCGAGATCCTCAGCCTAGATGTCGGTGACTTTCCGATCCGTTACCTGGAGCGCAGCGAGGTGCTACGGGTCGAGGTCAGGGCCAAAGGCGGGCACACCTACCAGCTTCGCTTCCTGCACGCGCTGCCGGCGATCAAAGCCTATCTGGATGCACGCGGCGCGGATCTACGCGCGTCCACCAGCGGGCGCGCGCCGCTCTTCGTCAGCCACGATCCCCGCTTCGACGGCAATCGCATGAGCCGCGTTATCGCCTGGCGTGTGGTGCAGCGGGCTGCGCGCGCGCTCGGCCTGAAGAGCATTTCGCCGCACGATTTCCGGCACTGGCGCGCAACCCAACTGATCAACGCCGGGACGCCGCTCGATGTAGTGCAGGATTATCTGGGCCACCGGTCGGTTGAGACAACCCGTGCCTACTACGCGCACACCGACCCGCTCCGCGTGGACGACGCGGCACGGCAGATCGGCTTGCCTCGGCCCGAGCCCGAGGATGAGGAATAGCTATTTGTCCCGATAGCCTTGACCGAGCGGCGTGGCCAGCATCAGGCCGACAAATCCGCTCAAGACGCCCAGGTGGAACAACGTCGCCGGCAGGCACAGCCAGTACAGCGCTACAGACAGGTTGTAGTAGACGACCAGTACGAAGACAACGACGCCGTGCGCCAGCAGGCTGAGCAGCACCAGCACAGTCCCGATGATGAGCAGCAGCCCGCGCTGCGTCGCCATCATCGACGAGATGCGGTCAATGCGCCGGCTGAGGCGCGGTGAGGAGTCCAGGCGGTTCAGCAGAGGTCGAAACATAGCCGCAGCGCGCTTTCTGAATCACAAGACTATTAGCAAGAATACAACTTAACACTGAAACAGGCGCTTCAGGTCGTTTGATACGCTTCCAGACGCCCGGCCAGACGCGGCGGAACAAGCACGCGGAGCCGGACGCCGTGCTCTGTGTGGCGCTCGCTCTCGACGACGCCGCTCTCGTGCACTGCGGCCAGCAATTCGCCCTGGGTGTACGGGATCAGGACGGTAAGCGGGATCAGCGCATCGCGCAGACACTCGCCGATCGCTTCCAGTAACTCGTCAAGCCCCCTGCCCTGCGTGGCCGAGGTCCGCACCACAGCGCGATATCCGAGATCGTCCAGTTCCTTTGGCAGCGCTTGCTCTCCCCGATCGATCTTATTCAGAACGAGGATTTTGGGAATTCGCGACGCCTCTAGCTCGGCCAGCGTGTCCTCGACGACGTCGATCTGGTCCCACGCATGCGGATCGCTGATATCGACCACGTGCAGCAACAGATCCGCTTCAACCACTTCCTCGAGCGTGGCGCGGAACGCGGCGACCAGCGTCACCGGCAGCTTTTGAATAAACCCAACCGTGTCGGACAGCAGCACGATCCGGCCGCTGGGCAGTTCAACGCGGCGGGTTGTCGGGTCGAGCGTCGCGAAAAGCTGGTCGGCGACGTATACCTCCGCGCCGGATAACGCATTGAGCAGGGTCGATTTGCCCGCGTTGGTATATCCGACCAGCGCCACGGTCGGCATGCCGGCACGCGCGCGCTGCAGGCGGTGCCGTTGGCGGTGTGCCCGCACTGCCTCCAGTTCCTCTTTCAACCGGGCGATGCGCCGGCGGATGTCGCGCCGGTCGACTTCGAGCTGAGTCTCGCCGGGGCCGCGCAGCCCGACTCCGGCCGCGCCGCCGCGCGCCGCGCCGCCGCCTGCCTGCCGCGCCAGGTGCGTCCACTGACGGGTCAGGCGCGGCAGCCGGTACTCGTACTGCGCCAGCTCAACCTGTAACGCGCCTTCGCGGGTGCGTGCGTGCTGCGCGAAGATGTCGAGGATCAGCGCCGAGCGATCAAGCACCTGCACGCCCTCGCCCAATCGCTTCTCCAACTCGCGCTGATGGCGAGGGGAAAGCTCGTCGTCGAAGATCACGACCCCCGCGTCCAGTGCGGCCACCTGCTCGATCACCTCTTCGAGCTTGCCCGCGCCGATGAAGGTTGCCGGGTCGATCTGAGCGACGCGCTGCACGGCCCGTCCGCATACCTCAAGCCCCGCGGTCTGAGCCAGCAGCGCCAGCTCGTCGACCGAGTCTTCGACGGTAAACTGCGGGCGGCTGCCCCTGACCTCGACCCCGACCAGAAATGCCCGGCGGGCGTTTGAAGCAGGTGATTCGGCGTTAATGGGAGCCAATCCTTTCGCTCGGCATGGCGCACGCTTGCTCGTCCTGCGCGGCCAGAAACGCTTCCAGCGCGGCGGCGGCGCGCTCGGCGTAGGCCCGCTGGCGATCACGCTTGCTGCGTGGAGGTGCATCCAGAGGGGGCAAGATGCCAAAGTTGGCTTTCATCGGCTGAAACTCGCCCGGCTCGGCGTGGGTAACATAGTAACACAGCGCGCCGAGCATCGTCTCGCGCGGCAGCACCCACGGCTCGCAGCCGGCAACCAGGCGCGCCGCGTTGATGCCGGCCAGCAAACCCGTCCCGATATTGCCGACATAGCCTTCCACGCCGGTGATCTGGCCCGCAAAGAAGAGAGCGTCACGCCGCCGGAACTGAAGCGTTGGGCGCAGATGGAGCGGTGCGTTGATGAACGTGTTGCGGTGCATTTGCCCGTAGCGCGGGAACTCGGCGTTCTCCAGCCCGGGGATCAGGCGCAGGACACGCTTCTGTTCGCCCCAGCGCAGGTTGGTCTGGAAGCCAACGATGTTGTAGAGCGTCCCGGTCAGGTTGTCCTGGCGGAGCTGCACGACGGCATAGGGACGCCGCCCGGTGCGTGGATCGCGCAGCCCTACCGGGCGCATCGGCCCAAACGCCAGCGCCTCGCGC
>DYEN01000350.1 GCA_020725705.1 Anaerolinea sp. | reverse complement strand
GCCGGGCGCCGCGGCGTGGTCCGCGCCAGGGGTGGCGGGCACGGCTGTATCTGGCGGTCCGGCCTCGTCACCACCGCTCGTCAGAACCAACGCCACCGCCCCGCCGATCGCGCCCAGCGCAAACAGCACAAATACCACCGCGAGCAGTGTGCGCCGTCGCGACACATGCGCGCTGAGCGCCAGCAGCAGCAAGCCGCCCAGTCCGACTCCGTCCAGCGCGCCCAGGCGCCAGCCGGCTGCACCCGATGGGCCGCGCAGACCCGTCGCGGGCAGGCTGCTCACCCCGGGGCCGACGCTGACGGTCCCCACGGCACAGACCTGGGGGCCACCCTGGCGCGCCGCGCATGCCGTGTTGGTCACGGTGGCCGGCGCGGAGACGGTCGGCGCCAGATTGGTGTTGAGTGTGATCGTCGCCGTCTCGCCGGGGTTGAGCGTGCCAACGGTCACGATCACCTGTGTGCCCTCAACCTGCGCCTGGCCGCGGTCGGTTGCCGCGCTGGCGATGGCCATCGTCGGCGGCACGGCATCGGTCACCACCACGCCGGACATCACGCCGGTGCTGCCGTTGCGGACCCGGATCGTCCAGGTCACAGGGCCGCCGGCCTGCGCGTTGGGCGCGGACGGTTCTTTGGTGATCTGCGGCTCTGTGGCGGTCGGGTCGAGCGTCGCCGGATCAACCGTCGGCGTGGGTGTCCCGGCACCGAACGGAGTAAGCAACAGCTCGGCTGCCGCCGTCACCGGCTGCGCCAGGCCCACCCCGCTGATCGTCGCCCGGAACAGGTACGCGCCCCGTTGATCTTCCTGCTTCGCGAGAATCGCGGTCGCCACACCGCCCGCCGGGATCGTCTGCGGCGCGAAGGTCAGTACGCCGCCGGTTCCCTGCGCCGCGGGTCGCGCTCCGCCGCTCATCAGCGGCAGGCCGCCCAGCGAGTGTGTTGTCGCCAGCGGGATGATCTGATACGCGCCGGTCTGGATGGTGACCGGGATCGGGCCGGTGTTGCGCGCCGTGACCGTGTAGGTAATGGGCTGGCCGAAGATCGGCGGGTTCGGCACCACCTGAATTTCCAGTGTCAGGCGCGGGACCATGTAGATGATCGACACATCCGCCGTGTCCCACGCCGTGTAGGTCCCCTGGACGGCGTCATCGAGCGCGGGGTCGTAGTACCCACCCCGGACGGTCACGCCGTACAGGGCAAACACCTGATTCGGCTGGGCCGGCTGAGGCATCGGGATCGAGACATCCACCGTCCGCACGATATTCGGATCAAGGACTACGTCGCGCAGGGACGCCGCGAACTCTTGCAGCGCCGCGCCGAGATCGAGGTTGACCGACGAGAGCGTGAGGTGGCAGGGGTCACCGGTGGGTGCTTCGGGGCCGCAGCCGATCGGCGTCGCGCCCTCGTTAACGACCATGACGGTAAACCTGACCATCTCGCCCGGCATGGCCTGCGTCGGTTCCGCAGACAGGACCACGCGCAGCGCGAGATCAACCAGCATAACCTCGCGGCTATCGCCAAAGCCGGCGATCTCCTCGCCGCCAAGCCGGCCGCTGACAAGGAAGCGGATCGTGTCGGCGACCATCCCGCCGCGCGGATACAGATGATGGCCTACCGGCGGCGTGTAGGCACAGCGCCGCGTTACACTCTGGCCCGCCGTCAGCGACGAGATGGGTGGATCGGTCGTTAAGCAGACTCCCTCAGGGTCGAGGTCGTTGATGAAGTCAGGCAGGACGTTGGTGATGGTTTCCTGGCCGTCGTTCGTCACACGGATCGTGATCGTGATCGGGTGCCCGGTCTGGAAGGGTCGCAACTCGGAGCCGTCATACCGGACGCCGCCGCGTTCCTGGACCATCTCTTCGATCGTGATCCGCAGCGCATCCAGTGGCACGCCGGGGATGATGCGGGCCGAGGCCTGGCTCTCGACATCGAAGCCGCCCGGTGACTCGCCCTGCGCGACCACATAGAGCGTGTACGGTTCCTCGTGCGTCTCGTCGGCCGTGTAAGAACCTGTCGCCTCTGCGCCCGGCGCCAGCACAAGCGCGCTCAGATTGAAGTCGGTCCAGGTCTTGGGATCGACCTCATCGGTCGAGAAGCTGGCGGTCAGGCCCGAGATCGGGACGTTGCTGGTGTTGGTGATCCTGATTCGGTAGGTGACCGTCGGGTTTTCCTCGGTTCCGCCCGGATCGGCACCGACGATGCGAACGTCGAGCGACAGAATTTCGACCACCAGATCGGCGGATGCCGGGGCCGAGGTGACGTACGCGTCGAGCAGCGCCTGGCTCTCCAGCTCTTCATCGTAGTATCCGCCACTGGCCGTGACGGTAAACGTCTTGCTGGCGTCGCCGGGCTGGATGGTATACGCCATCATGACCGGATTGGCAAGCGATTCGCCCGGCAGCAGCACCAGGCCCCTTAGCTCATCACGCCAGCCGTCGAGCAGTGGTTGCAGTTCAGGAGCGTCCGAGGTCACCGTCAGCGTGCACGGCAGCGGATCGCCGGCGCCCGGATCGCAGCCGATCGGCGACGCGCCGGCATTCGTCAGGTTGAGTTCGAACGTCACCTGCTGCCCACGCGGCGCGGAAGGCGGATCGATCGTCAGCGTCGCTTCCAGCTTCAGATCGACCAGGGTCATCGGCTGAAGAACACTCACATCGAACGGCGTAGCTCCGGCGTTACCCGTGGCACGGATCTCGACCTGCCGGGTTAGGCCACTGCTATAGTGCTCCAGCCCGACCGGGAGCGTGAAAGTGCAGACGATTGTGCTCTCGCCACCCACTGCCAGCGCAGACGGCACCGAACCACCGGCTTCTGTGGTGCAGACCGGCGCAGCCGCTTCTGGGATGTCCAGCAGCACGTTCAGGGAAAGTCCCGCGATGGTAGCCGACGCCATGTTCCGCAGCTTGAAGCGGAGCGTCGCCGGCTCGCCGGTTTGGATCAGCGTCAGAGACCGCCCGCGGTCCATCTGTGTGATCGACACATCCTCGATCGCCAGCGTGCGCGGCACGACCGTGACCCGCGCCGAAGCTTCGTCCACCCACAGACCATCGAGCAGCAGTTGCGCGGTGTTCTCAAAGACCGTGTCGGTGTAGTCCGCGGGGATCTGTAGCTCGCCACGGGCGGTCGCGCCGTCCGGCCCGATCGTGTCGGGTAGCGGATCGATGAACGTCAGGCCCTCGTCGTCCAGAACCACGCCTTGCAGCGTCGCCTGGGTAAAGCTTTCAACCGTGAAGGTATAGGGGACTTTCTGCCCCGCATCGGCTTGCTGCAACTCCGCCGTCTTGGTCAGCCCCAGCAGTTGGACGTCCACCGAGGCGCTGGCCGTGTCGTGCAGCATCTGCTCGGCTCCGCTCCCCGCGTACACCATCGCCACGTTGACGAAGGTCGTCTCAGCATGGTCGGCCGGGATCGGCACAGTGCGTGTGAAGGTGTACGCCTCGCCCGGCCCCAGCGACGGAACCTGGATCGGATCGCCGCCCACCTGCGAGTCGGTCACGGTGACGTCCTGCGCCGTCTGCCCCGTGCTGATATTGCGCACGGTGAAAGTATAGGTCACCTCATCGCCGGGGCGCGCCCGCAGCCGAGCCGTTCTGACACTGGCCTGCTTGGTCAGTGCCAGGATCGCGTCCGGATTTTCGAGGATCGCCACCGCCACAGACGCGCTGTCCTGGTACAAGTTCTGCGTGTTCGCGCCGACGGCGGTCACTGCAACCGTGTTGGCGACCGAGTCCGGTGCCGGGTCCGTGCCGACCAGGTACGAGCCGCTTATGGTGAAGCGCGCGCCCGGCAACAGCGACGCCGGCGGCGGCGGGGTGAGCAAAACGATCGGGTCGAAGACCTTGATCTCCGTCAGCGGCTCGTCGCCGATGTTGGTCAGGGTGACGGTGTACGTGATGACGTCGCCCGGCGCGGCTACAAAGCGGTCCGCCGACTTGGTCACGACCAGCCCGCCCGAGGTCACCTGTACCTGGGCAGTTGCCGTGTCGCTCAGCGGGACGCCGCCCGCCTCGCCCGTCACGCGGACCGTCGAAACCAGCGGGCCGGGCAGCGCCGCCGTGGCCGTGCAGTAGACGGTCACGCTGCTGCGCGGGGCCAGCGTGGCCAACGGAAGCTGCGCGTTCAGATCGCTGCACAGGCCGCCGTCGTCGAAGGATAGGTTTTCGATCGGCTCGCTGCCCAGGTTGCGGGCGGTGTAGGCGAACGTCACCGGGTCACCGTCGACCGCGTACTGCCGGTTCGGGACGTTGCTGACCGCCAGCGCCGCGTCCGAGAGGGCGACCGTCGCGCTCGCCTGCGCGCGGACCGTCACGCCGCCGCGCCGCCCCTGAACCGTCACCGTGTTGGTGTACGGGTCGGGGTCGAGCGGCGTCAGCGTGCGGGTTGCCGTACGAACCACCGTCTGGCCCGATGCGAGGCGGGTCGGCCACGGCGCGCTGAACGTGATCTGCGGGTCGCTATCCACCACCGACACCCCGTCAATGGCGCCCTGCCCCGTGTTCCGCACCACATAGGTGAACGTGACCGTCTGCCCGAAGGTCGCCACCGAGACGCTCGGCGTCTTGGTGACCGACAGCCCCGGCGTGACGATCTCCAGCGTGTGCGTCGCCGTATCGGTCACCGTGCCGCCGTCCTGCGAGCCGCGCGCGAACGCCTGGTTGACCAGCGGCGACGGGTCCGCCAGCGACACCGTGTAGTCGAACGTGCAGCTTGTGTTAGTCGCGCCCGGCGCCAGGCTCGCGATGGTGCACACCGGCGCCGTGCCGCTTGGGCTGAGCGGGTCGGTGATCTGGATGTTGGTGATCGGTTCGCCGGCCGGGTTCAGGTGCGTGACCGCCAGCGTGTAGGTGACGGTGTCACCTACCTGGGCCTGGGTGGGGCCGCTCTTGGTCAGTTGTAGATCGCCTGTGACCAGCCGCAGCGAAGCACGCGCGACGTCTTGCGCGGTTTGCGGCGGCGTGGTTGGTGTCTCGCCAGTCACGGTCACCGTGTTCCACAGCGGGTCGAGATCCTCGTCGGCTACAGTGTAGGCGTACTTGAACCAGACTTCGTCCGGGCCGCCCGGCGCGCCGTCATTGGGCGCCAGTGCGCGCGGTGACTGCGGCCACGCGACGGTGTCGAAGGTCGAGGGCGGCACCAGCGAGTCCGACACGGTGATGTTCTGGATCGGAACAATGCTGGGGTTGTAGATGCGCAGGTAGTAGAACACCTCGTCCGGATTCTCGTCGGCGACGTTGACCACCGACGTGCAGGGATCGGGCGGCGTATTGCCGGCGGGGTTGTCCTGCGCGCAGACATATTTCTCGACGCGCAACTCCGCGAGCTGGATGTCAACCGTCACCTGCGCGCTGTTAATCACCACGGCGCCCGCCCCCGTGAAAGCGCTGACCGAGGCGCGGTTGGTGTACGGGTCGCTATCATTGGGCGTGATGCGGTGGATGTAGGTGTGCTCAAAGACCTCGCCGGGGTCGAGCGTGCCCGCGTCGCCGTCCGTGTCCGGGAAGCCGCCGGTGACCGTCAGCGTGCCACCGGGCATCGCGGCGTCGGCGATCGTCAGCCGCGTGAAGGGCACGGTTCCCGTGTTCTCCACGCGGACCGTATAGGTCACGTCTTCGCCAATGGTTGCCGTCGAGGTCGAGGCCAACTTCTCGACGCGGATGCCTTCCTGGCGCACGTCGATCGTCGCCGAACTGCGGTCCTGGACGGTGGTGGCGCCCAGCGACGCCTGGATAGCCGCCACGTTGGTGAACTCGGATCCGGCCTGGGCGGGCGGCACGTCAACCGTGATCGTGCCGACCAGCATCTCGCGATGCCGCAGACCGTGCGCCGGGTCATAGGGCTGTCCGTCGAGCGGGTTGGGCGTCCCATCGCCCGCATACGGCTCCGGCCCATAAACGAACGGGCAGGGGCCGTCCGGGCAGACGCTGTCCAGGTCCAGCATCACCCCTGCGGTGACGTCGGTGAAGATCAGGTCGGTGAGCGTGTCGCCCGGCCCGCCGGTGTTGCGAATCGTGATCGTGTAGGCTACTGCGCTGCCGGGCGTCGCCGCCTCGACCTGCGGCACCTTGGAGATGCTCACGTTCGGCTGGATGATGTCAACCGTAGCGGTCGACTGCCCCACGACCGGGTCCGGCTGCGGGACGCCCCGCTCGTCGTAGATCGTGCCCTGGACCGTTACGGTGTTGATGTACGGGTCAAGCTCCGGATCGGCCGCCAGGTCTTCGACGCCGGGCATCTCCAGATCGTAGTAAACATACGCCGTCCTGTTCGGCATCAGATCGGTAGCCGTGGGGATCAGCGGCCCGGGGTTGCGCGTGTCGGTCACGCGCAGGTCATAGACCGGCACTTGCCCCACGTTGGTGATGGCGATTGTGTAGCGGACCATCGCGCCCGGCAGCGCGCGGCTCACGCTGGCAAACTTGCGCACCAGAAGCTGGCTCGGCGTGATCGCCAGCGACGACTGCGTCGAGTCCTCAACTTCCGTATCCTGCCCATCGGCCAGCACGCCCGTGACCGAGGCTGTGTTGATCAGCGGATCCGGGTCGTGCGGCTGGATCGTGTACGGATAGACCAGCGTGGCGTATCCACCGGGGCCAAGCGAGCCGGGTGTTCCACCGTTGGCATTGGCGGACCAATCCACCAGTGCCGGGTCAACTTCGCCCAGGAACGAGTCCAGAAGCACGATGTTGTCGATCAGGTAGGTCTGGTTGCGGTTCTCGATGCGAACCGTGTAGGTCACTTCCTGGCCGATGTACGCCAGCGGCTGTGATGCTGACTTGGTGATCAACAGGTCCGTGCCGAGCAGGTCGATGGTCAGGCTGTCGTCGGTATAGACCGGGATCATCGCGCCGCCCGATGGCGTTTCACCCCGCAGCGTGACCTTGTTGGTCAGCGGGTCGCCCAGGGCGCGGTTCAATGTGATGGCAGCAGGATAGCAGAAGTTCACCGACTCCCCGCCATACAGCCGCCGGCTCCCGGCGCCCTGGCGCTGATACGCGATCTCAACCGCGGCCTCGAACCAGATTTGCAGCGCGCCCTCGCCGAGCATCACATCCTCGACCCGGATGTTGTCCACGTAGGATTGCGGCGACGGGCTGTTGTTGCTCACCGTGAAGCAATACTCGACCTGCTGCCCAACTGTTCCCTCGACGATGCCATCGCCGCCCGGTGTAGACAGCGGCAGATCGTCCGGCAGCGGCGCCTTGCTCCCGGCGTCGCGCACCGACTTCTCGATCACAATATCCGGCGGCGTGATGTTGACCGCGATGCTCACGACTTTCGTCAGCGTGCGGGGGCCGCCGGGCAGGTCGATCGTATAGGTCGCTGTGACCGTGTTCACCAGCGGGTTGGGCGCGTCGATCGGGATGTCGTACGGCACATTGGCAATGGTGAAGGTCTCGAACCCGCCCAGAGTCAGCCGGATTCCCGGCGGGTCCGTGTGCGGGCCGGGGATAAGCTGCCCGATCCGGTCGTCGCTCAGGGTGAGGTCGCGGATCGTGTATTCGGTCGCGTTGGTCAGTTCGTAGTCGTAGTAGATCGTCGTGCCGGGGATCCCCTGCCAGGCGCTCGGCGTCTTGACAAGCTGTAGCGGCTCGACGGTCGTCACTTCCGCCTTGCCGGTGGTGTAGAAGGTCACACCGGGGGTAGCCGGATCGGGGAACTCCGCCGTCGCCGTGTTGACCAGCTTGTCGGGGTCGCTGTCCTTAACGACATACGTCAGCGCCGGGCCGGTCACCACCTCGCCCGGTCCCATCTCGCCCGACGTTGCAGCCGGCTGGCCGTCTCCGTTGTAGAACATCGGGATCGGGTTGGCCGACAGCAGCGGGTCGTTGAGCGTCACCGTATAGGTGTTGATCGGGTCCTCAGGGCCCGCCAGGTTGATCAGGGTGAGGGTGTATGTGACGGTATCGCCTGTGAGCGCCAGCGAAGGCGAGGCCTCTTTGATCACGCCAATCGGGCTGAACAACGGGGCCTGCCCCTGCGCGGAACAGGCGTTACTACCTGCCACCTCACTGAAGGTTACATTCACGTTGCTCGTCATGTAGTCCTGGTCTTCAGTCGAGCGGCTGTAGTAATCCTGCGTGATGGGCTTCTCGAAGACGGGAAGCTGCACCTGCCCGTTAGGCTCGATCGTGCTGGGGACGCCGGGAACCGGGCCGCCCCAGTTCAGCGACTCGGTAACGACAACGTTTGTCAGCGTGGTCTGGGTGAGGTTAACCAGCGTGATCTGCCAGCGCAGCGTCTCGTGCAGGATATGCACAAACGGATCGAGGGGGTCATTGGGATTGGTCACGGTTTCCGTCACGTCGAAGCGGATCAGCACCGGGCACGAAACTTCCATCTCGTGCTGCCCGATCCCCGCGACGGACTGGTTTGTGTCGTTCTTGCCCACGACGGTAAACGTGTTGACCAGCGGCGAGACATCCGCCCTCACCTGCGGCAGCGTAAGCGTCGCCGTAGCCTGCTGGCCCGGCCCCAACACGCCCACCGGCCCCGGCCAGGTGAAGCTCTCTCGCGTCACTGCCACCCCGTAGGCGGCGAGCACGTCGTCGTGCAGCCCGTCCGGATCGGCGGTGAACGTCTGGCTGTTCGAGTTGTTCCTGATCGTGATCTGATACTCAACGTCCTCGCCCGGCGTGGCGACATCCGG
>DYEN01000349.1 GCA_020725705.1 Anaerolinea sp. | reverse complement strand
GACTACGCCGTGCACGAGCTTCACACCCGGCGCGGCGGCGTGCTGGTCGGGACCGCGCCGTACCCGGTGCGCGCCCAACTGCTGCGCGGGATCGACGTGCCGCATCACAGCACGATTGCCGAGATCGACCAGTTGATGGAGCAGCAGCTTGAGCGTACGCTGCGAACCCTGGCCGATCAGGTCACCGGGTCCGAACTGCCGCGCATCCTGACCGGGCACTTCAGCGTCAGCGGGGCCACCCTGGGCAGCGAGCGCAACGTGATGCTGGGGCGCGACGTGATCGTCATGCTCGGCACCGTGGCCGACCCGGCCTGGGATTACGTCGCCCTGGGGCATATCCACAAGCACCAATGTCTGACGCTGGGCCGCGAGGGGATGCCACCCGTAGTCTACAGCGGCAGTCTGGAGCGGATCGACTTCGGCGAGGAAAGCGATCAAAAAGGCTTTGTCTGGGCCGAGGTCGGGCGTGGCTCGACCAGCTGGCAGTTCGTGCCAGTCGCGTGCCGACCGTTCATCACCTTGCGGGTGGATGTGCGCGGCGCCGGCGATCCGACACAGGTCGTGCTGGAAGCGATCGCCCGCCATGATCTGGACGACGCGGTTGTGCGCCTGATCATCACCGCCGATCCCGAGTCCGATCTGCTGCTCAACGAGCGGGCCATTCAGCACGCCCTGCTCGAAGCCGGCGCGAACCACATCGCGTCCTTCCAGCGCAGCGTCGAGCGACCCGCCCGGCTGCGCCTGGGATCGACCCCCGAAGGGCTGACGCCGCTTGAGCTGCTGGAACGCTACCTGGCGAGCAAAGAGGTTCCGGCGGAGCGCGTGGCGGTGCTGCTCGAACACGCGCGGCAGTTGTTCGAGCAGGACGAGTGACGCGCCCGCATCGCCATCGGCGCACAAGACGGACGATTTGATTTCATAAGGGTTTGCCATGCTTCCTGTTCGCCTGGAGATCCGCAATTTCCTGGCCTACCGCAACCCCGACCCGATCGAGTTCAACGGCATCCACCTGGGGTGCCTGACCGGGCCGAACGGCGCGGGCAAGTCGTCGCTGCTGGATGCCATCACCTGGGCGCTGTGGGGCCGCGCCCGGCTGCGCAGCGACGATGACCTGATCCATCAGGGCCAGACCGAAATGCTGGTCCAACTGGACTTTCTGCAAGGCACGACGCGCTACCGCGTGGTGCGCAAGCGCCAGATGGGCAGAACCGCCCGCCAGGGGCGTAGCACGCTCGACCTGTTTGTGTGGGACGAAGAGCGGCAGACCTGGAACTCGCTCTCCGGTTCCTCGATCCGCGATACCGATCGCAAGATCACCGAGCTGCTACGGCTGGATTATGAGACGTTCGTCCACTCGGCGTTCTTGCAGCAGGGGCGCGCCGATGCCTTCACAGTGAAGACCCCGACCCAGCGCAAAGAGATTCTGGGCGAGATCCTGGGGCTGGCGCAGTGGTCGGTGTACGAGGAACGCGCCAAGCAGGTGCTGCGCCGGCTTGACGAGGAACTGCAAACGATCGCCTTCCGCCTGCACGAGATCGAGCAGCAGGAAGCCGAGGAACCGGCCTTGCGCCGCGAGCTGGAGCTGGCCGAAAGCGCGCTGGCCGACGCTACCGCGCTGCGCGAGCAGGCCGAGGCGCTCTACAACGAAGTCGCCGGGGCCGAGGAACAGATGAGCGCTGCGCAGATGCGCCTGGTCCAGGCGGAACAGCGCATCCGGCAGCGCCGCGACGATCTGGATGAGATTGAGCGGGACATCGCCCAGCAGACACAGAAACTGGAGCAGTTGCACGCCATCGTCGCCGCGCGCGAGTCGATCGAGGAAGGCTACGCACAGCTTCAGGCGGCGCGCCAGGCCGACCAGGACCTGGGCGAAAAACTGCACGCCATGAGCGCGATCAAGGACCGGCTCAACGAGGTCAACCGCCGCATTCAGGACGCCCGCGCTAAACTGGAAGCCGAGGCCAAGGTTCACCGCGACCGCATTGCCTCCGCCCGGCGCAGCGCCGAAGAGCTGGAAAGCCGCCAGGCCGAGCTGGACGACGTGCTGGCCCAGGTCCACGCGCTGGAAGCAGAAGAGCAGCGCCGCGACGAACTGCGCGACGAGATCGCCCGGCTGAGCGAAGAAATGGCCGGGTTGCAGGCATCCAACCGCGCGCTCTACGACGAAATGCAGGCCATCAAGGCGCGCCTGGAAGATGTCCAGGCTGCCGAGGCGACCTGCCCGCTGTGCGGCCAGCCGCTGGACGAGGATCACAAAGCGACGCTGCTGGCCGACCTGCGGGCGCAAGGCACCGCGCGTGGCGACCAGCACCGCGCCAACCAGGCCCGCATCGAGGACATCAAGGCGACGATCGCCGCGCACAAGGAGACCATCGCCGGCATCGAGATCGCGCTGCGGGGCCTGCCCGCCCGGCGCGATCGCGCCGCCAGCCTGCGGGCCAGCACCGAGCAGGCCCACGAAGCCGCGGCCACGATCCAGACCGAAGAGGCGGCGCTGGCCGTGATCGAGCAGATGCTCGCCACCGGCGACTATGCACAGGAGCTTCAGCAACAACGCGACGCCATCCAGGCCGAGATTGACGCGCTCGGCTACGACTACGACGCACACAACGCCGCCCGCGCCACGCTCAACACCTATCACGAGTTCGAGGCGCGCCAGGCCGAGCTGCAGGCCGCTCTGCGCCAGCTTCCGGAGACCGAGACCGCGCTCGTCAATCTGCAGGCCCGGCGCGAACGGTGGCAGGAAGCGCTGGCCGGGGAAGAGGCGGCGTACGAGGCCGCCCAGCAGGAGATCGACGGGCTGCAAGAGTCGGTCGAAGAAGCGCGCCGCCGCGAAGAAGAACTGCGCCGCCGCCGTACCGACGAAAAGCGCGCCTACGAGCAGGTTATTCGCGTGCAGCAGGCGCTCAGCGCGCTGGAAAACGCCCGCAAACGCAAAGCCGACCTGGAAGCGCGGCGCAACGAGTACCTGGAACGCCAGGCGATCTACACGGAACTGCGCGACGCCTTCGGCAAAAACGGCGTCCCCGCCATGATCATCGAGGCCGCCATCCCTGAGCTGGAAGAAGCGGCCAACCATCTGCTCAGCCGCATGACCAGCGGCCGGATGCATGTCCGGCTGGACACGCAGCGCGAAAAGCGCACCGGCGGCGTGGCCGAGACGCTCGACATCCTGATCAGCGACGAGCTGG
>DYEN01000348.1 GCA_020725705.1 Anaerolinea sp. | reverse complement strand
GGGCATATCTGCCCGCTCGTTGGCGACCTGGACGCCCCACATGTACGGCCGCACGACCTCGACCCACGTCTGGCCGGGCTTGAGGTGGATCGGCGCGTCGCTGCCGGCGTGGGTCAGCCACAGGCCGGTTCGCCCCTGGGTGTGCCACCAGGTCCCCTTATACCACAGCCCATCGCGGAAGACATAGGCGTCGCCGCTGCCCCACAGGACGGTTTCGATCACGGTGCTGCCGGTTTCGCTTTCGTAGATGTCGGGCCGGTCGATGTGCTCGGCGGCCAGCACAATGATGTTGTCGGCGGCGAGCTGCTTGCCGGTCTCCGCGTCGATGTGCGGCAGGCCCGTGTTCCAGCGGTAGTAGCGACCATCCGCCGCGTTGTACTGCCAGCGCGTGTCCTGGCGCTTGTTGTAGTAGTCGATGAAAATGTCAACCGCCGGCTCGCCGTTCGGATCGGGCACGTCGCTGAAGGCGAAGCCACGCCCCGGATGCCCCTCGTTGACCTGCCGTTCCTCGGCGACTTCCCACATCTGGTACGTGTTCCCGAACAGGGTGTGCTCCCAGGCTTTGCCTTCCTGCGGATAGCGGCAAAAGGGCGGGCAGTTGACGCCCAGATGCGGCGAGAGCGCCCGCCACTTCCAATCGGACTCCAGAATGTACTGGCGGATCCACTCGTTCGAGCCGCTGTAGGCCAGCAGCGCATCGAACATGGCCACCAACTCGATATCGAGCAGGCGCGCGCTGCGGATGCTGCCGACAAAATCGGTGCCCTGGCTGCGATAGATCGCCGCGAAGCGCGTCACCCCGCCCTCGACCTCGTACTCGAAGACGATGTCGGCTTTGTCCAGGCCGCTCTGAGGCCGCACGACCTCAGGGAAGTTCGACACCTTGACGATCAGGTTGCGGCGGTTGCGGGCGTCTTCGCTGGGGTAGGGCAGGCCCGTCAACGGGTTGAAGTTCTCCGGATACTCGTTCGGCCCGACCAGCGTCGGGGTCGGGCTGGGCGTGGCGGTCGGCGTGTCCGTCGGGGTGCTGCTGGGCGAGGGTGTTGCCGTCGCGGTCGCCGTATGCGTTGGCGAGGGACGCGGCGTGTTGGTCGGCGGGCTGGTCGGGGGCAGGGTGGGAGTCGGGCGCGGTGTGTTGGTGGGGGGTGGTGTGCTCTGCAACACGGCACTGACTTTCGTGTCGGGCATCTTCCAGATCGTGCTGGCGACCAGCACGGCAGCGAGCGCCCCCACGCTGAGCATAACCCACAGCAAACGTCGCATAACCCCTTGTCCTCTGTCCGCTGAGATCGTTCCAGTCCCATCCGTGTCCGGCGCACCAGTATACCGCCGCGCCGGGGCGCTGCCTACCCCGGATCGCACGCCGTCATCAGGCGATTTCCCTACGCGCTGTGGATAACGCCATAAGGCCGGGTGTGAACCCGGCCTCGCGATTGAGATGTGGACCACGGGAACTGCTACGGGCGCGGGACCTCGCTGATCGCCGGCGTCTCGCCCGCCTGACGGGCGGGCTGGATCTCGACCAGCAGGACGGTCACACCGCGGAAAGGCCGGATCTGCGTGACCCAGTCGCGATGTTCGGCCAGCCAGTCGCCGGTCGCGCTCAGGCCGCGCTTGAACGGGTCAAACGCGGGCATGGCACCCTGACGGTGGACGTCCTCAATCGGGTTGCGATAGAGCACCCAGATGCGCTGCGTCGGCGCGGTGGACGTGTCCAGCCGCGAGAGCAGGATCACGTCGGCGCCCGGCTCGGTGTCATCACGCTCAAAATACCGCTTGAAGGCTTCTCTGGCGTTGTCGCGCTCGGTGACGATCACGTCGCCCGGCTGCCAGCGTGCCTCAACGTAGCTTGCTGCCGCGCGCCAGTCTGCCCGCGAAAAGTCCCCGGTGTGGAACGAAAAGAGCACGGTATACGCGGCGGTTGCCACCACAATCGCGGTCGCCGCCCGCCGCCCCCAGCGCGGCCACTGAGCGAACCCATAGAACAGGACGAACAGCACGCCGGGCAGCGCCATCATGAAATAGCGGTCGACGTAGAACGAGACCAGGGTTGCCGAGATGGTGTACGTTACTGCCAGCGACAGACCGCCCAGCAGCAGCCAGTAGAGGTTCTCGCGCTCGTCCCACCAGTGAGCGACGATCGTGAGCGCGCCCCATACTAGCCCCAGCGTGACCAGCATCACACCCGGCGCCAGATACCACTTCCAGACCCCGTTGTAGCCCAGCGTCATGTTCCAGAGCGTCAGCAGCAAGTCGCGCGGGGCCGGGACCGGAACCCACTCCGGCCCGACGGCGATTGTCTGCTGCGAGAGCACTGCCAGCCAGATCAGCGCCGGGGTGACCGCGACTGCCTGCGCAACAACCCAGCGCCGCTGCAGCGCCCGGTTGTTGCGCGCCAGGATCGCCAGCATGATCACCTGCGTGGCGGGCAGCGCGAACATCGTGTAGTGCGTGATATAAGCAATCAAACTGGCCCCGGTGAACGCCAGCCACACCCCGCGCGAGCGGTTGCCACGCAGGATCAGCAGGAAGCTGCTGGAGATGATCAGGGACAGCACAAAGATCAACGAATAGGGCCGGGCCGTGCGGGAAAGCAGAACATGATACGGATCCACCGACAGCAGCAGCCCCACCGACAGCGCCAGCGTATAGTTGTGGTACAGCCGCAGCGCGACCAGCATCACCAGCGCGATCCCCACCAGCCCCAGCAGCGCCGAGGGCAGGCGTAGCAGCATGTCGCTTTGCCCTGGGAGCAGTCGCAGCGACATGAAGTAGAACGGGGTCTGGTTGCCCGCGCTGAACAGCGAGCGCAACGATGCTTCCAGGGTTGACTCGGCCCGGATCGCCGTCAGGACTTCGTCTGTCCACAGGCTGGCGGCGCCCAGATTCCACATGCGCAGAATCAGCCCGACGAGCAGGATCGCCAGCGCCTGCCCGGCGAAGAACTGAGGCCGGGCGGCGGGCATGTGCGCCGTTCGCCCCCATTCGCGCTCGCGCAGGCGTGCGCCGACTGCGGTTTGATTCATGCCGACCAGATATTCCGGACTCATCGAGTCTCCTCGTTATGACGGGCACGGCGGCGCAAGGGCGCCCGGCCCCAGTATTCACCCACCCCCACACCGGGTTGCGCACTCCGCACAACCCGGCTGTAAGGCGAGCGATCATATTCGAATGTATTGCATTATACTCTACGCGCGAGCGGTCAGGGGAGTTTCGCGTTTTGAGAACCTGCATGACCGCTACAGCGTGCCTATCTATACATTATGCCATGCCTCTGCGCGTTTTATAGCGCCTCAAAATCGGATGATTCGGCGGTTCGCGCCATGCTATAATCTGCATTTGCGCGGCCTTGAGCGGGCCGTGCGCAAGCCGGTTAGCGCCCGGGCAGGGTGTCAGGACAGCGCGAGATGGATCAGGCTCTGGTGGTGTTGGTCACGGCGTCGTCGGCGGACGAAGCGCGGCAGATTGCGCGCGGTTTGCTGGAAAGCCGGCTGGCGGCGTGTGTGAACGTCGTGCCGGTGGAGTCATTGTTCCGCTGGGAAGGCGCCATCCAGCAAGAGGCCGAGGCGCTGATGATTATCAAAACCCGCGCCGACGCTTTCGACCGGTTGGCGCAGGCGATCAAGGCGGCGCACAGCTATGATGTGCCCGAGATTATTGCCCTGCCGATCGCTGCCGGATCGGCTGAATATCTGAAGTGGATTGACGATGAAGTCACGCCCTGATTATTCCGGCTATCGCATGCTGCTTGCCTTTGCACACCCGGATGATGAATCGTTCGGGATGGGGGGCGCGATCGCGTACTACGCGGAGCGCGGCGTCGCGATCTCGCTCATCTGCTCCACCAATGGCGACGTGGGGACGGTGGACCCGGAATTTCTGGCCGGCTACCAGTCGGTGGCCGAGCTGCGCTTGAACGAGCTGCGCTGCGCGGCGGAACGGCTGGGCATCCGCGAGCTGATAACCTACGGCTACTGCGACAGCGGCATGATGGGCACGCCCGATAACGAGAATCCCGCCTGCCTGTGGCAGGCCGACGAAGACGAGGTCACGGGCCGCATTGTACGCGATATCCGCCGTATCCGCCCGCATGTCGTCGTGACGTTCGACCCCTACGGCGGTTATGGGCACCCCGACCATATCTATATGCACCGCGCCACGACGCGCGCCTTCCACGCGGCGGGCGATCCGGCGCAGTATCCCGAGCAGATCGCCGAGGGGCTGGAGCCATATCGGCCGGCCAAGCTGTATTACACGGCCTTCCCGCGCCTGCCACTGCGCGTGATGTTGCTGGTTGCCCGCCTGCGCGGCGAAGATCCCCGGCGGATGGGCAAGAACAAGGACCTGGACTTGCAGGCCGCGCTAGACAGGCAGCTTCCTTCGACGGCGCGCCTGAACGTGGGGCGCTATCAGTCCGTGTGGGACGCTGCCGCCAACTGCCACGCCTCGCAGCAGAACCCGCGCCAGACCCAGAGCGTCTTCGACCGGCTCAGCCGCGTCATCTTCCGCCATCAGGACTTTACCCGAGCGTATCCGCCGCTCAATGGCCGCGAACCGGTTGAGCGTGATCTCTTCGCCGGGATCCCGCCCGGCTAGCCGCCCGCCGCGCCCGGCAGGCCCCGCCCAAACGCGGTATCATCTCTGGCGGTGCGGGACACAAGGGAGCGAGCACAGCGTTATGGCTTACGCGCTCACAGACGAGCAGATTCAGCAGGTCATCCAGAACACCGCCCTGGTGATCCTGGCCCGTCCCGATCTCCTGCCGGACTGGCACGCGAACCTGACCGAGCTGGTTCAGCAGATGCGGGCTGCTGCGCTCGATGACGAGGCGATCTTCCTGGCCGCGGTGCTGGCACTGCTCGATCATCCGGGTGATACGCTGCCCACCGGAACGCAGTACGACGCGGCGTGGGAAGCCCTGCTGGTCAGCCTGCAAACCGGGTCGCTGCGGCCCGCCCGCGAGCAGGAAACCATCACACTTGACCGGCTGCTGAGTTCCATTGTCCAGGCGGCGGTCGCGGTGCAGACCCATGCCGCCGAGCAGCGCCAGGCGGTGTACGAGGAATTGCTCCAGATCAAGGCGGCTGCCGTCGAATCTCAGGTTCCCGAGCTGGTCGTCTGGCTCGACGATGTTCTCGATGTGCTGGATGGCGCGGCGGCCAGCGAGCGCGCCGCGCACCACACCGGCATCTACGGCGCGTACTGGAAGTCGCTGATCGAGAACAGCCCACCGTCCTAGCTGGCCCGCGATCTCGCGCCCGGCCGGTCCGCGTAAAGGAGCCTTCCTGATGCGCAAGTTCTTGTCCGTCCTTATTGGCTTCGTGATCCTGGCGGCTGCGGCGCTGGTGCTGTGGGCCGCTCGCAGCCCGCTTCCCAGACAGTCGGTGACTACCGGCCAGGCGCTGGCAGCCCCAGCCGACGCACTGACGCTGCGCGACCTG
>DYEN01000347.1 GCA_020725705.1 Anaerolinea sp. | reverse complement strand
GGCACGATCGAGCTTGGCGGGGCCGATCTGCGCGCCTACCGCCCGGACGACGTGCGCGCGCAGTTCGCGGTCGTGCGGCAGGACACGCACTTGTTCAGCGGCACGATCCGCGAGAATCTGCTGCTGGCCCGGCCGGACGCCGGCGAAACGGAGTTGATCGCGGCGGCACGTCAGGCCCAGCTTCACGGCTTCATCCAGGCGCTGCCCCAGGGCTATGACACCTGGATCGGCGAGCAAGGCCTGACGCTGAGCGGCGGCGAGCGCCAGCGCCTGGCGATTGCGCGGGCCGTGTTGAGGGACGCGCCGATCCTGGTGCTGGACGAGGCAACGGCCAACCTGGACGCAGTGACCGAGCAGGCGGTGATGGATGCCGTCGTGCGTGCCATGCGTGGGCGTACCACGCTGCTGATCACGCATCGGCTGGTCGGGTTGGAACATGCCGATGAAATCCTGGTGCTGCACCGGGGGCGCGTGATCGAGCGCGGACGGCACGCCGATCTGCTGGCGCGCGGCGGGGTCTACCGGCGCATGTGGGATCTGCAGCGCCAGGAACTGTTCGACGAGCCGGCCTGATCGCGCAAAAACAGCGGCGCCCGCCTGGGCGCCGCTGCGCGCGCAAGCCGGACGTGCTCAATATTCGAGATGGCCGTCCGCGCGGACCCGCTTGCGAAAGGCCCAGTAGCTCCACCCCTGATAGAACAACACCACCGGCACGAAGATCAGCGCGACGACGGTCATCACCTGGAGCGTGTATTCGCTGGACGAGCTGTTGTGCACCGTCAGGTTGTAGGCTTCGTTCAGGCTGGAGACGAGCACGTTCGGATAGAGGAACCAGAAGTAGGTGATGAGCGATAGCACGATTGTGGCGCCCATCGCGACGAACGACCAGCCGAATTGCCGCGAACGCACAAAATAGACGGTGGCCAGCAGGGCCGCCGCCGAAGCAACGGGCATGACGCCCGGGTTGACGCCGACCTTCTCGAAGATGTCAATGTACGCATAGTTCGCGATCGCCAGCACCACACTGATGATCAGCGCGGGGATCCATAGCACCTGCGCGGCGCGCTCGGCTTTCTCGCGCACAGCCCCCTCGGTTTTCAGCGAGAGGAAGATTGAACCATGCAACGCGAAGATCGCCAGCGCCGCCAGCCCGCAGATCAGCGTGTAGGGGCTGATCAGATCAAAGAAATTGCCCACGAAGTGCTTGTCCTGGTCGATGGGCACGCCTTCGATGAAAGCCCCGAACGCCACTCCAAACAGCACCGCCGGCAGCAGGCTGCCGATGAAGATCGCCCAGTCCCAGGTGCGGCGCCAGGTAGGGTTCTCATCCTTGCTGCGGAACTCGAACGCGACGCCGCGCGCGATCAGCGCCAGCAAGATGACCATCAACGCCAGGTAAAAGCCGCTGAACAGGGTCGCGTACCAGTGCGGGAAGGCGGCGAAGACCGCGCCCCCGGCGGTGATCAGCCAGACTTCGTTGGCGTCCCAGTGCGGGCCGATGGTGTTGATGATCTGGCGCCGCTCGGCGTCGGTTTTGCTCAGGAAGGGCATGAGGATGCCTACGCCGAAGTCAAACCCTTCGAGGAAGAAGAAGCCGATAAACAGGACTGAAATCAGGATAAACCACACGTCTTGCAGGTTCATCGTCCGCTCCTTCCTACGCCGCGACCGGCTCGGCAGCCGGGGTCGCTTCGGTGGGGCCAAGGCGCCCGAACTTGGCCAGTAGATAAACGTCCGCCGCCATCAACACGCCGTAGAGCAACACGAACAACACCAGCGATAGCCCGACCATCCCCGTTGTCACGTTGGGAGATACGGCGTCTTCCACGCGCTGCAGCCCGAACACAATCCACGGCTGGCGGCCCACTTCGGTCATGAACCAGCCGGCGGTGTTGGCGATGTAGGGCAGGGCAATGGCGTAGACGAGCAGGCGCAGGAACCGGCGCTGCTGCGGCAGGCGGTCGCGCAGCACGTGGTACAGCGCGTAGAACGCCAGCGCGAGCATCAGCAAGCCCGCGCCAACCATCGCGCGGAAGTTCCAGTAGGTGAACGCTACCGGTGGGATGTAGTTCTTTCCCTCGCCGTAGGTTGCCTCGTACTCGGCCTGCAGGTCGTGGATGCCGCGCACCTCGCCCTCGAAGCGGTTGTATGAGAGGAAGCTCAGCGCACCTGGGATGCGGATCGAGAACACTTCGCGGCGCTGTTCCCAGTCGCCGATGGTCAGCAACGACAGCCCGGCCGGGTCTTCGGATTCAAATAGCCCTTCCGCGGCGGCCATCTTCATGGGCTGCGTCTCGACCATATGCTGTGCCTGGCTGTGCCCGACGAGCGTCACGGCGACGACGCCGATCGTGGCGTACACCGCCGCCATCCGTGCCGAGCGTGCGAAGAACTCGTGATGCTCGGTCTTGCGGAGCAGGTGCCACGCGCTGATGCCCAGCACGAAGAACCCGGCGGTGGTGATGCCCGAAGCGATCACATGCGGGTACTGGACCGCGATGTTGGGGTTGGTGATTAGCTCCCAGAAGCTGTCCATCTCCGCGCGACCCCCGCGCAACACATACCCGACCGGCTGTTGCATGAACGAGTTGGCGATCAGGATCCACAAGGCCGAGATGTTCGCGCCCAGCGCCACCATCCAGATCGAAAAGAGATGTACACCTTTCGGCAGGCGGTCCCAGCCGAAGATCCACACGCCGAGGAAGGTCGACTCCAAGAAGAACGCCACCAGCGCCTCAATGGCCAGGGGGGCGCCGAAGATGTCGCCCATAAAGCGTGAGTATTCCGACCAGTTCATGCCGAACTGGAACTCCTGGACGATCCCCGTGACGACGCCCATCGCGAAATTGATAACGAACAGCTTGCCCCAGAACTGCGCCATACGCCGGTAGAGGGGGTTATTGGTGCGCCAGTAGGCGGTCTGCATGATTGCCAGCAGGATCGACAGCCCCAGGGTGAGCGGGACGAAGAAGAAATGATAGACTGTTGTCGCGGCGAACTGCAGCCGCGCTAGATCGAGGGCATCCATAACTTCTATTCACCTCCTAGGGGGTGCACGCGGCGGATTCCGGACTTCAAACGGGCTGCATGTAAATCAGTTTAGCGTCAAAAATACCGCGAATTCATGTGCCGAAATCCACCCCTAAGGCGCGCAGACCGGCACGAATTCCGCCGCCGGACCGGGTTTTGGGGCGTGCTGATGTGAAACTTTTCCGAAATCGGCGTGCGGACGCGCCCGCGGCTTTCAAACGGCGAGGCGTTCTGGTGTATAGTAGGGGCCAACGGGACCGAAGTGACACGCCGCGGAGAATCAGGCCATGCTGGATGCCTTGATCAATGGGCTGAATCACTCCCAGCCGGCGGTGCGGCTGGATGTCGCGCGGGTGCTGGGGATGCTGGAAGAAACGCGGGCGCTCCCTGCGCTGCGGCGCCGCTATCAGGATGAACCAGACGCGGCGGTGCGCACGGTTATCGCCTGGGCGGGCAGGCGTCTGTACGACGCGCAGCAGGCGGGCTACGACACGCTGAACGCGCTGTGGCATTACTTCCATATCGATCGCGAGCTGGAACGGATGATCGACGACGCCGAGGCCGAGCTGCTGCGCCGGATGGAGCACGAGCTTGATTCCGACCTGCGCCGTCAGCTTGAAGAGTCGAACAGGCGCCGCTTGGGGCTGACGCTGGCTGCGGGGGTGGGCGGGATGATGCTGGCCGGTCCGCTGGGCGGGCTGGCCGCCGCCCGGATGGCGATCGGCAGTGGCGCGGCGGGCGTGCCCACCGAGGGGGGTATGCGCCCGGCCATCGGCCTTCAGCGCACGCCCGCGACCCGCCCCACCGATGACGATATTTCCGTCTGGGTGAAGCGCCTGCGCGAGTCGCTGGCGCCTGCTGCGCGCGAGCAGGCCGCGGTCGAGCTGGCGCAGATCAACAACCCGGCGGCGTTGCCGCATCTGGCGGCGGCGTTTGTCAGCGACCCGGCGGACAAGGTGCGCGACGCAGCCCAGCGCAGCGGCAAGCTGCTCTATTGGAACGCGCTCTACTGGGCGATGGAACAGGACGGCTCTTTGCAGGCGGAGCTGGAACGCCGTTTCGCGGCGCTGAGCAAAGCGCCATCTCCCGGCGGGCAGCCGTCTGCCGGTGATGCGCGTGACGCGCCGCCGCTACAGGCCGCCCCGCCGCAAACCGACGTCAGCGAGATTCTCCGGCGGGCGCAGGAAGAGCGCGCGCGGCGCAAGCGCAAATAGCGCCCGGCACCGGAGCAAGGCGCGTGATCGCTCTACCCGCCGGGCACTTCCCCGGCGGGCGGCAGATCGAGCGTGTGCTGCGGACGCGCGCCGCTTTTTTGCCAGGTCCCGCCCTGATATTCGATCAGCGGCACGATACGCAGCGTTTCATCGACCAGGCGGGTTTCGGCCAGGTAGGCCAGCCGCGCGCCGTCCGGCGTCGCTTTGAGCGCCGCGATAAAGGGGAAATGTGCCGCCCAGGCCGCGTCGATCGCGAGCTGCGGCAGGCCAGGGTGATCGCGGCGAACCAGCATCGTGAGCGCGCTGCGCAGCCGCTCCGGCTGGGCCGAACCGCGTGCCAGCCAGATTCCACGTGTTTGCGCCGGGCGCGAGAGCACATCCCACAGCGCCGGTCCTTCGTCGCCGCGCAGTTCGTCGACCAGCAGCCAGTCCGGATCGCGATCCAGCGCGGCGAGTAGCATCTCGGCGAATGGCTGCGCAGGCGCAACAGTCTGTCGCGTGGCGGTGTCCGGCAGCGGAAGCTCGGCGGCGCGCTCGACCGCGACCAAGCCCGCGCCGGGCGGGATGAGCGCCGCCAGGGCTGCGGCGAGTGTCGTCTTTCCGGTGCCCGCTTCCCCGGCGATCAGCAGGCCGTGACCCGCCTGTACGATGCCGTTCAGAAGCGTGAGAGCCTCGGCGGGCAGCGCCCCATAGCGGGTGCACAGCGCGTCCAGTGTGAGCGGCTCGCGCGGGTGCAGGCGGATCTGCAGGCTGAGCGCGGCGCTGAGCGGCGGCGCAACGGCCGTCACCCGCGCCGGGCGACCGCGCAGCGTCACGCCGCGCTCGACGAAGAGCGCGCTTTTCTGCGGCGTGCTTTCGCCTGCCGCCAGAATGCGCTCTGCGACCCGGTCCAGGTGTAGCGGGTCGTCGAAGCGGGCCTCGACGCGTTCCAGCCTGCCCAGCCCGCGGCGGACGGCGATTGTGGTGGCTCCATCGACCGCGATCTCGGTGATGGCTTCGTCGGCCAGGAACGGCTCCAGCGGCCCAAAGGTAAACAGGCTGCGATAGGCGCCGTCGATCAGCGCGGCGCGCGTGTGGCCATCCAGCGTGATCGACTCGACTGCGCAAATGTAATCGGCGATTTCCCCCAGTAGCTCGCGCTGCTTGGCCTCTGTGTCCAGGTCGGCCAGGATATCGTCGCGGCCTGCTGTCTCTTCGAGGAACTGGCGCTCGACGCGTTCGCGCAGCGCCTCAAGGGAATAGGTGGGGCGCCCGCTGCGGCCCGGGATCAGAGGTGATAGCCCCGGCAGGCTGCCGTTTGATGGGGGATCGGGTGGGGTCATGCGCGCTTCCTCACTTCCCGCAGCACACCAGCACAGCCTGCAACCTTAGCCCACGACGGCCATCCGTGCAACCGCACACCCCGGCCCGATTTTGGGTTACGAGGGTGCCGATTTGATGGTATACTCCACGTGTTTTGCCTGCCGTGCCGGCTGCGGGCGGGGTTGCACGACAAAGTAAGGACGCACCATGAACATAGTTGTCAGCGGCTCGATCGCCTACGATTACCTGATGCGCTTTCCGGGCCGCTTTCGCGAGCATCTGATTGAGGGCAAGCTGGACCGCATCAGCGTGAGCTTTCTGGTCGAGACGCTGGTTCGCGAGCGGGGCGGTTCGGGCGCCAACATCGCGTATAATCTGGCGCTGTTGGGTGAACGCCCGATCCTGATGGGGACCGCCGGGTCGGATTTTGCCGAGTACAAAGCCTGGCTGGACGCGCATGGGGTGGACACATCTGCCGTGCGCGTCATCCCGGATGTCTTCACGGCGTCGTTCTTCGCCAACATCGACACCGACAGCAACCAGATCGGCTCGTTCTTCACCGGCGCGATGGCCTACGCACGGGGCTACCGGCTGGCCGAAGCGGTCAGCGTCAGGCCCGATCTGGTCGTCGTGTCGCCCAACGATCCGGTGGCGATGGCCGAGCTGGTGGACGAATGCTGCCAGGGGGGCATCCCGTTCGTGTTTGATCCGAGTCAGCAGGTGATCTGGCTGGACGCCGACTTTCTGCGGCATGGCGCCGAGCGCTGCACCCTGCTGATCGTCAACGAATACGAGTGGGAGATGATCGCCAAGAAGACGGGCCTGACGCGCGAGCAGCTTGTGCGTGCCGGGAAGACCCTGATCGTCACCCACGGCAGCAGCGGGTCGCATATCTACGCCGGGGGCGAGCATTACATCATCCCGGTCTTCCCGGTGGCGCGCGTGGCCGACCCGACGGGGATCGGCGATGCCTACCGTGCGGGGTTGCTCAAGGGGATCGCGTCCGGTTTTGGCTGGGAGCTGTGCGGCAAGATCGGCGCGGTGGCGGCAGCGTATGCCCTCGAGCATACCGGCACCCAGAACCATCATTACACGCTGCCGGAGTTTGTCGAGCGGTTCCGCACGGCGTTCGACGACGAGGGGGCGCTGGACGCGTGGCTGGGCTGACAGCGTGGCACCCGGTGCTGCTCACCGACAAGGCGGCCATTCGCGCCTTTCTGAATCGCGACCGCGTCCTCTCGGCCTACGCGCTGGGCGACCTGGACGACGCTTTCTGGCCGCAGAGCACCTTCTACGGCGCGCGGCGCGAGGGCGAGCTGCACGCGCTGGTGCTGCTCTATCGCGGGCTGGACCCGACGGTGCTGACGGCATTCGGCGCTCCGGATGGCGTGGACGCCATTCTGAGCGCGGTCGACCTGCCGGGCGAGATGTATACCCTGCTGCCGCCCGCGCTGGAGCCGGTACTATCGGCGCGCTATGCTCTGCACAACCCGCACCGCGAGTGGCGCATGTCACTCGATCCGGCACGCTTTCCGGGCGGCTCGGTGGACGGCGCCGTGCGTCTGGGCAGCGAGGATGCCGGCGCGCTGGCGGATCTATACCGGCACGCGACGGAACCGGGCGAGGCAATCGTCGCGTTCAGCCCGTGGCAGATCGCGCACGGCGTATTCTACGGCGTGTGGGAAGGATCGGCGCTGATCGCCGCGGCAGGGACGCACGTCTGGTCGCAGGCTGAACGCGTGGCCGCGATCGGGAACGTCTTCACGCGGCCCGACCGCCGCGGGCGCGGACTTGCCGCGCGCTGCACAGCAGCCATCGTGCGGGATGCGCTGGCGGCCGGGCTGGATCCGGTTGTGCTGAACGTTCGGATCGGGAACGACCCGGCGATCCATATCTACGAGAAATTGGGCTTCGACCGGGTCTGTCCACTGATCGAAGGACCCGCCCTGGCCCGCCATCTGGCCGGCTAGGGATCTGCGCGGCTGGCCGCGCTGTGTGCTGTCAGGCAGAAATCACCGCAGAATGAGGAGTGCTCTATGACTGTTGAACATGATGTCCGCGATCTGGGGTTGGCAACCGGTGGGCGCTATCGCATTGAGTGGGCCGAGCGGGATATGCCCGTCCTGCGCCAGATCCGCGAGCGCTTT
>DYEN01000346.1 GCA_020725705.1 Anaerolinea sp. | reverse complement strand
TGGATGGCGTTGACCTGCTCGCGCGGGATATCGTGCAGGATGAACAGCACGCCGCCCGGCACCAGCACGCGGAGCATCTCGCGCAGGGCCGCGGGACGATCTTCAAGGTGGGCGAAGCAGTTGTGACAGGTGATGCCGTCGACGGTTTGGGCGGGCAGCGACAGGCGGTGCGCGTCGCCCTGGATCCAGGCGCGCACCCGGTTATCGTTCTGCTCCGCGCGGGCGAAAGCCAGCATCACGGTCGAGAGATCGAGTGCGATCACCTGCGCTTGCGGCGCGGCGCGGCAGAGATGCGGCAGAAAGGCGCCCGTTCCGGTGCCGATGTCGAGGATGGTGCGTGCTTCGCAGAACCAGGAGTGGTGCGGCGCCAGCAGGCGATCCAGGCGGGCGCGGCGCTCGTCCGTTTGCATGGCGTGCCAGCGCGGGGCCAGCGCGTCGAAAAAGGTCGTCAGCTCGCGCAAAGCGTCCAGGTGGAGCATTCTGTCTTCCCCTGAGCCGGGTCAGGGGCCAGTTGCCCGCTGGCCCTCGCATGACAGCCCGGCTAGTGTATCACCCATCCGCCATTCGATCAACGCTGCCGCGCCAGCGTCAGCGAGCCGGTGGCCGGCCGTCTTGCAGCCCGCCTGGCCGCCTGCTACACTACGCGTGAACGGCCTGAGAGAGCTTACGGACGGGATCAACGATTGTCGTTTGTGGTTGAAAAAAGAATGGAGACAGTGTTGTGATGGTGTGGTCGAAAACGTCGATGTGGATCATGCGAGTGGTGGTCCTGGCGGCGATTCTGGCTGGCGGGCTGGGCGTGATCCCGGCCCGCGCGCAGGAGCCGGATGCCGTTGTGATCCCGGACCGGCTGAACCTGCGCGCCGGCCCCGGCACGCAATACGCGGCCATTGCCAGCCTGGCGCGCGAGACCGCGCTGGCCCTGCTGGCGCGCGAGAACATCCCGGATAACGGCCTGTGGGTGTTCGTCCGCACGCCGGACGGCACCGAAGGCTGGGTGCTGGCCGATTACCTGAGCGTGCGCGCGGATATCGATCTGGGCCGGCTGCCGGTTCGTCCCGCGCCGGACGCTGCTCCGGCGGCTGATCCGCCCGCGCCAGAGGTCGAGGCGGCGCCGCCGGCCTTCCCGGAAGGATCCGGCATTCCTGCGACGACCCGGTCCACAGTGAATTTTCGCGGCGGTCCGGGGACGGGCTATCGCATCCTGACGACGCTGCCGGGCGG
>DYEN01000345.1 GCA_020725705.1 Anaerolinea sp. | reverse complement strand
GGCCCGCTTGTGGAACCCGGTTGACGGTCAGGGGCTGGCCGTGCTTGCCGGCCCGGCCAACGTCGTGAGCCGGGTCGCTTTCAGCCCGGACGGCACGCTGCTGCTGGCGATGGGGTCGAATGGCACGGTGCGCGTTTGGAGCGTCCCTGCCAGCCCGGAGATGGCCGGCGAAGTGGCGCCGCCGACGCCTACCCCGCCCCCGCCTGCCGAGCCAACCCCTGCCCCCGCCGGCTTCCCGACTCCGGTGACCGCCCAGGTTCAGGGCGCCGAGCAGGTCTTTGAGCACGGGCGCATGTTCTGGATCCGCCACTTGCGCCAGGTATGGGTCATGGCAGCCGGACCGGACGAGAACAGCGGCGACTGGTTCTGCTTCAACGACCTGTTCCAGGAAGGCGATCCGGAGACCGATCCTAGCCTCGTCCCGCCTGAGGGTCTCTACCAGCCCAAGCGCGGCTTCGGCCTGATCTGGCGCGAGAAAGAGGGCATCCGCGAGCGGCTTGGCTGGGCGCTGACGCCCGAATTCGAGCTGCTGAGCGACTACACCTACATCGCGGGCGGCCAGATGCAGGACGGGCAGTACGTGCCCGGCCCTGGCGAGCACCGCCTGACGACGCTCTATAACGACGTGATCTCGTTCTACGAGGGCGAGATTCGCGGGGACTGCCTGGGCGGCACGTGGCGGCTGTCGCCGAACCCCAACCCGCCGACCCAGTAAGCCAGACCCGGTATGCGAACGGCCCTGTGGATGCGCTCCGCAGGGCCGTTTTGTTTGCGCGCCTACCAACCGGGGTGCCGGATCGGCTCGGGCCGGCGGTGAAAGAGCGGGATCAGGCGCTCGACGACCGCCGGATGCCCGCCGAAGAACGCCTCGTCGATGCGCGCGTGCAGGTCAAGCGCCTGCCAGTCGAGCAGCTTGCCGGAGTGCAACCGCAGTTCGCCGCCTTGCTTGGCCAGGATCGCGGCGCCCGCCGCAATATCCCACACATACGAGCCGTGCGCCACCGTCGCCAGGGCCGAGCCGCGCGCCGTGTAGGCGAAGTGCGTCGCCGTGCTGCCCAGCGCCACCACGCGAGTGAAGGTCATCTCGAACCACGAGTGCGCGTCGCTGCGCGAGAGCACGATCGAGTCGTCGGACCAGCGCGTCTTCAGCCGCCCGCGCACCGACCGCCCGTTGCAGATCACGTCGTCTCCGTCGGTGTAGGTCCAGTCATCGTAAAGCGGGATGTAGACCAGCCCAAAGGTCGGAACGCGGTCTTCCAGCAGGGCGATGGTGATGCTCCAGGTTGGCAGGCCGTCCACAAACACCCGCGTGCCGTCGATCGGGTCGATGGTCCAGATCAGGCTGTGGTCGAGCGTCTCGCCGCCGTATTCCTCGCCCAGGATGCCGTGGCGCGGGTACGTCTCGCGGATGCGGCGCGCCAGCAGCCGCTCGATCTCGCGGTCTGCCTCGGTGACGGGATCGGCGATGCCCTTCCACTCGGCGGTGACGTTGCCGAAATAGCGCAGGGCGATCTGCCCGGCCTCGGCCACCCAGCCGCGAATCTGGTCGATGTCCAACTCAAGCGTCATTGTGTGGTCCTTGCGTGGCGGCTAGCTGCCGCTCCCTTCGGGGGATTCGCCTTCGCTCTCCGGTTCGGCGCTCTCGCCCTCACCGGCGCCGGCGCTGTCGTCCGCGTCGGTGGGGTGGCCGGCGCCCGGACCGCCAAAGATCTGAGCATCGAGCG
>DYEN01000344.1 GCA_020725705.1 Anaerolinea sp. | reverse complement strand
GGACTACCAGCCCCAGCGCGGCGGCGATCCCGATGAAGGGTGTGATCAGCGTCGGGATCAGGTCCACAACCCAGCGCCAGAGCAGCGAGCGACTCGGACGGACCATCGCCGGCGGACGGGGCGGATAGGTGCGTTCCTCCGGTATGCTCGTCATCGCGCCAGCTTCCCTCCGATCAGCTCGCCGAGCCGGGTGGTGTTCATATCGGCCGGATCATCGACCAGCGTGACGTGCCCGCCGAAGAAGACCAGGATCCGGTCGCTGTAGGCGACGATCTCATCCAGCTCGGCGGAGATGAACACGATGGCCGTGCCGCTGGCGCGCCGCTGGAGCAACTGCTCCCAGATGTACAGCGCGCTTTCGACGTCCAGCCCGCGCGTCGGGTGTTCGAGCAGCAGAACCTTGAGGTTCTCCGGCAGCAAAGCCAGTGCGAACCGCTGCTGGTTGCCCCCGGACAGCGTCTGGATCGGGCTGTTGGGGCGCCCTTTGACGTTGAACGTCTGAATGCGCTCAGCGGTGGTTTGCCAGGCGCGCATCCAGTTGACCCACGGCGCTTTGCCCGGCTGCGTGAGCGCGAAATGCTCCATCAGCGTCATGCCCCGGATCAACCCTTCTTCCAGGCGGCCCGCGGGCAGGAAGGCGACCCCCGCTTCCGCGACGCGGTGGTAGGACGCGCGCGTGAGGTCGAGATGGTTCAGCCGGATGGTGCCGCGCTCGGGTGTGAGCAGCCCGGCGCACGACCGGATAAACTCCGCCTGGCCGCTGCCATCCAGCCCGGCCAGGCCGATGACCTCGCCCGCGCGGATGGTCAGCGAGACATTGTGCACGCTCAGGCGATGGCTGGAGAGGCAGACGTCTTCGATGATCATCACCGGCTCGCCAAACGTCGCCGGCGGGCGTTCCTGGCGCGCCACGATCTTGCCGAACATGAGCTCGACCAGATCGCCGATCGGGCAGGGAATCGTCTTGTGGCCGACGTAGCGCCCGCGCCGCAGCACATAGGCCTCGTCGCACAGCTCCAAGACGTCTTCAAGCTTGTGCGACACCAGGATGATCGTCATCCCTTCGTCGCGCGCCAGCGATTTGAGGACATTGAAGAGGGCGCTCTTTTGCTCGGCGGAGATGCCGGTCGTTGGCTCGTCGAGAATCAGGACGCGCACATTCAGCGAGAGCAGCCGCAGAATCTCAAGCTGTTGGCGCTCGCCAATGGTGAGCATGTCCACGTAGCGGTCTGGGTCGAGATGAAAGCCGAAGCGCTCGGCCAGCGAGATGAGCGTCTGCCGCGCCGCCGCCGTGTCGGGGAAGAAGCCGCCCGGCCGGCCTGCGATGAAATTCTCCAGCACGGTAAAGGGCGGGAAATCCAGCGGATCCTGGTACAGCATGCCGATTCCGTGCGCGATGGCGTCGGTCGGGGATTTGAACGTGACAGGCTGCCCGTCGATCAGGATGGTCCCACTGTCCGGCGACTGATAGCCGGACATGATCTTCATCAGCGTGCTTTTACCGGCGCCGTTCTCGCCCAGGATCGCATAGATCCGGCCTGCGCTGAAGCTCAGCGAGATGTCCTCATTGGCCCGCACCCGCCCGAAAGTTTTGCTGATATTGCGAAGTTCAACGTGCATCGAAAAGTATTGGTTTCTTCCTTCAGGCGACGGTTCGCGAATGCTGCGAGGGTGTGCGTTCACGTCGCGCCAGGCTCTGGTGAGAAAGAAGGGAGAGGGGCAACCTC
>DYEN01000023.1 GCA_020725705.1 Anaerolinea sp. | reverse complement strand
CCGACTGCTCGGCGCCGCCCAGCAGTTCCGCGGCGAGCGGCGCGTTGAGCGTGCGCCGCGCCCGGTCGAGATCGGCCGGGTCGGCGACACTGTTTAGCGCGGCTTCGGCGGTCTCCACCAGGCGGCGGCTGGTCAGCGTGCGGTCGAGGATCTGGTAGGCGGGGTGGGTCGGCGCCTCATCGAACGCTTTCGCGGCGGCGCTCCGCCAGAATTCCGCCGTCTCCAGATCATCGTTTAGCAGCGCCAGCGTGCCCTGCAGCACATAATGGAAGTAGAGGGCGCGCCATCCGGCGCTGCTGCTCTCGCGCAGGCGCGCGACGATACCACGGCTCATCGCGCGCAGATAGAGCGTGCTGCTGGGCATCTGCTCGGTGAAGGTGCGGCGCTCTTGTTCTTCGTCGCTGAGCAGGAGGGCGAGCGTGTCCTTCTCGGTGCGCTCCGTACGCTCGGCGTCGTGCGTTTCTCCGGCAAGCCACCGCAGCAGCAGATCGCTTAGCCGGCTCAGGCGTTCAGCCGCGAAGCGTTCGCCATCAGTCTGGGCAGCCTCAAGCGCCTTGCGTCCGAACTCGCTCGCCTGCGCCGCGTCGCCACGATCCCACGCGCGCCAACCATCGATCAGCGCATCGGCCAGGCGGGCGTTGGTGCAGTGACGCTCGACAAAGGCTGTGTCTGGGATGCGGTTAGCGACGGTCCCCAGCCAGGCTGCCAGATGCTCGTTTACGGGCCGGATCACCTCGGCGGTGGCGCGCAGCGTCTCGATGCTCGCTTCGCGGCGGCCAAGCGCGATGTAGCTGGCCGAGCGGTTCCACCCGTCCGCCGCCTGGCGAACAGCCTCGGCTGCCGCGTGCAGATGCGGATCACGCAGATCGGCCAGATAGGGTTCCAGGAAATCGACTACATCGGCGAACCACCCGGACAGGTTGGATCCATCCGGGCGGGGCTTGAACTGCGCCAGGGCTGCCAGCGCCTGGTGAATCTCGTCGAGGTAGTCGTTCAGGGCGTCGAAATAGGGTGAGAGCGGGTCGATGGCGGCGGCGGCGCGCAACAACTCGCCCGCGCGCATCGGGTCGCTGATCGCCGTCTGCCCAACCGCATCCAGGTGCTGGACGATGGCTCTGGCAGCCTG
>DYEN01000343.1 GCA_020725705.1 Anaerolinea sp. | reverse complement strand
GATGCGGTGCCCCCACCAGAGCTGGCGGCTGATGCACCAGTCCTGGATATTCTCCATCCAGTTGAAGTAGACGCGCTCGAAATGCTCGGGCACGATGCGGATCTGCCCGTCGCGCACGGCAGCGATCGCTTTTTCGGCCAGCGGCGCGATTTTCACGAACCACTGCGTGCTGATCATCGGCTCCACGATCTCGCCGCCTCGCTGCGAGCGCGGCACCACGTGGCGGTGCGGCTCGACCTTCAGGGTCAGCCCGGCGGCTTCCATGTCTGCCCACAGGCGTCGGCGCGCCTCGAAGCGATCCAGCCCGGCATAGCGGCCGGCGTTGGCGTTGAGCGTCGCATCCTCGTTAAGGATGTTGATCACCGGTAGGCCGTGGCGCTGGCCGATCTCGTAGTCATTCGGGTCGTGGCCGGGCGTGATCTTCAGCGCGCCGGTTCCGAACTCGCGGTCCACGTACTCGTCCGCGATGACCGGAATCGGGCGGTTGAGCATGGGCACCAGCGCGGTGCGGCCGATCAGATGGCGATAGCGCTCGTCGTCCGGATGCACGGCCACCGCCGTATCGCCGAGGATCGTCTCGGGCCGCGTGGTTGCCACCGGGATGCTGCCACCCCCTTCGAGCGGATAGGTGAAGAAGTAGAGATGCCCTTCTTCTTCCGCGCGCTCCACTTCCAGATCGCTGACGGCGGTTTGCAGACCGGGCGACCAGTTGATCAGGCGCGGGCCGCGATAGATCAGCCCTTGCTCCCAGAGCGTGACAAACGCTTCGCGCACGGCGCGTGACAGGCCCTCGTCGAGGGTGAACCGCTCGCGATCCCAGTCGCAGCTTGCGCCGAGGCGGCGAAGTTGATTCTGAATGCGACCGCTATAGCGTTCTTTCCACTCCCATGTGCGGCGCAAGAACTCCTCGCGGCCCACCTCTTTGCGGCTGGTGCCCTCTTCGCGCAGCATATTTTCGACCTGGAGCTGTGTTGCGATCCCGGCGTGGTCGGTGCCGGGGATCCACAGCGCCGCTTTGCCCGCCATTCGCTGCTGCCGGATCATCATGTCTTCTAGGCTGACGAACAATGCATGCCCGTTGTGCAGCGCACCGGTGACGTTGGGCGGCGGGATGGCGATCACAAACGGATCGGCATCCGGGTGCACTTCGGGCTTGAACCACCCGTTGCTTTCCCACCAGTGGTAAAGGCGGGCTTCGGCTTCGGCGAAGTCGAAGGTTTTGGGCATTGCTTGAGTTGATGTTCCGGTCGTCATGGTTTCCTCAGTTGTGATGTCCTGTGTGTTTCCGGCAAGTGATCGGCGTGCTCTGACCGTGCCGGGCCACGTGCCACCCGGCGCAGCCCCTCGGCAGCACCCGCGCTGCCGCCAACGACACCCTCAGCAACAAGTGACACGACGATCACCCCCTTTCCAGGTTTGCGGGCAGCGGTCTCAAGCCGGTTTTGTGGCGGTAATCAGTAGTTCCCAGCGATCGTGATGCGACTGAATGTTCTCGAAGCCGACTTCCAGCATCACGACTTCGACTTCCGCCGCGGTCAGGGCGCGGAAGACAACGGGATGCCTGCTTGCCTTGTACGTCGTGCCGTCACCGCGCACGATGAAGTGATTGAAGGTGACGGTAACCGGTGGGCCATCGTTCCAGTCCCAGATATCGAAGGTGATGACCTGCTCGTCCGGACCGTCGTGGACACGGCCCGGCCAGAAGCGCGGGCGGTCTTCGAGCAGTGGCTCGAAATCGCGCATCCCGATCAGCAGCAGACCGCCCGGACGCAGCAGCTCGTTGAAGATCAGCAGCGACTCCTCGATCTGCTCGTCCAGCAGCAGGTGCGGGATCGAGTTGCCTTTGGTCAGCACGACGTCGAACGGCCCTTCGACGTTGCGCAGCAGGCTCTGAAAATCCGACTGGACGAACGTGATCCGATCGGCCACGCCGTACTGAGCGGCGTTTTCGCGGGCGCGCGCCAGGATGCCAGGGCTGGGATCGGCGGCGGTGACCGTGTAGCCCAGCCGCGCCAGCGCGATCGCCTGCGTGCCCGGCCCGCACGAGGCGTCCAGAATCGTTTTCACTTCGCGGTCGCGGAAAAAGCGGCGCAGGTTCAACCCCTCGCGATCCAGCTCCGCATCCCAGTCGCGATACCAGAGATGATAGTCCTCGGCCACATCGTCGTAGAACGCTGTCGTATCGTTGTACTGAGCCATAGCCATCCCACTTCCAATAAAAACGCCCTTCCGCCAACCAAGGACGAAAGGGCACGCTTCCGTGGTACCACCTTGCTTCCCGCCCGGAATGGGCAGGCGCTCTTGTGCGCGATAACGGGCGCTGCCGGACTCGCTTAGTCGGTGCTTCGGCGAGCCAGCTCAGGAGCGACGTTCGGCGGCGATGCGCTGCGCGGGCTTACAGCCGATGACCCGCGCTCTCTGAAAGCCTCGTCCCGCCTACTCCTCTCCGTCACTGCCGTTCGAGAGTATGCGATTACGGCGAGTATAGCATGGGGCTATGGCACGGTCAACGGTTTGTGCGCCACTTTGCCCGCAAAAAGCTGGTGGACCGCTGCCAGACGGGCCACCCCAATTGGAGACATGCCTGTACACCAAAGAGAGGAGAGCAGCTTATTTTATATATACCACGAGACAATGCGTTTTCTCCTCCAAAGCCGGTGTTTTTCTCAGGCGAGCAGCGCGCCGGGCCGTGTAAGAGCAGGGGAGGTGGAAGCGCGCCCTAGCCGGAGAGCAGGTTCTGTACCCAGGTCAGGCTGAGCGACCCGGCGAGCGCGATGGCGCTGGCCTGGATCACCTTGCCGACCACTGCGACACCCATGAAACGCCAGACCGGGATGCGGGCGGCCCCGGCCAGGATGCCCGCGATGTCGAAGAGCGGGTTGGGGATGATGCTGAGCACAAAGATCGTCCACAGCCCGTGGCGCTCCATCCACGCCTGGACACGGTGCACCGTCGAGGAATTCTCGGCAATCGCCACGCCAGTATACCCGGCGATGTAGCCGGTTAGCTCGCCGACCGTCGCGCCCATCCCGCCAGACAGACCGACGAGCAGCGGATGGAGTGAATTGCCGAGGGCGAAGATGAAGATCAGACCAGGGGCGGGCAGGATCAGCGTCGCATTGCTGAGCGCCATGACCAGAAACGCGCCGATGTATCCGAACGCGGCCAGGGTGGAGAAACGCTCCTGGTTGATGCTGATCAGGATCGTAATTGTGGCGACCAGCACAAGCGCCGCCGCGCGCCGCATGCTTTCGAGCCGGAGCGTCCGGAGTGGAAGCGGCATGGCGGGACGTGTGAGCAGTTGTGGCAGGCGGTCAGATATCCGGCGGAACATGGTTCGCAGCGCGTGGGCGCCCCTCATGATGTTGAAACGGAATGCTCTAGCAAACTGCGGATACGGGCGGCGACCATCTCGATCGCGACGATGTTCTTCCCACCTTCGGGGATGATCACGTCGGCGTAGCGCTTACTCGGCTCGACGAACTCCAGGTGCATCGGGCGCACGCTGTCTAGATACTGCTCGATGACCGAGGCAACAGTGCGCTCGCGCTCGGTGATGTCGCGCTGCAGCCGCCGGATGAACCGGATATCCGCGTCGGTGTCGACAAAGATCCTTACGTCAAAGAGCCTGCGAAGTTCCGGCTCGGCAAAGACCAGGATCCCCTCAACCAGGATGATCGGCTGGGGATGCACGATGCGTACGGCTGCGGTGCGGCGAAAAGTCGTAAAGTCGTAGACCGGCACTTCCACCGGCTCCCACGCTTTGAGGCGCCGCAAATGCTCGATCAACAGCGACGTTTCCAGAGCATCCGGGTGGTCGAAGTTAATTCGCTGGCCGGGCGCGCGCGGGATGTCGTCCAGGTCTTTGTAGTACGAGTCGTGCTCAAGGTAGGCGATGTGCTCGGTGCCGACGCGCTCGAGAATGGCGTTGGAGACGGTTGTTTTGCCCGATCCGGATCCACCCGCGACGCCGATGGTGACCGGCGGGGGGCGCTTCGGCTGGACGTACATGCGCGGTCCTCGCAATCATATCACCTGCACGCTGATAAATTATAAGAGAAATGCCCGCAGTGAGCACACTGGGGCATCTCCGCTGAGCCACCCATGAGAGTCGAACTCATAACCTAACGCTTACGAAGCGTTTGCTCTGCCGATTGAGCTAGGGTGGCATAACTGGGCGGAATTATAGCAGGACCCGCCGCGCCTGACAAGCCCGTTCTTTGCGCGCGACGCCGGGTTTTCCGCTTATCCCGGAGCAGTTCGCGCGCGTTAGTCCTGCGGCGCGCCGAACAGACTGCTCAGCCCGGCAGCGAGCGTCACCGGGTCGCCTTCGCCCGCGGCCAGACTGAGGATGGCATCGTCCAGCGCCGGCAGCCAGGTTGAGAAGAACGCGGGCTGGAGCGGCGCGGACTGCGCCGAACGCACCGTTTCGCGCCAGGCGGCACGCAGTGCCTCGTCGGTGATTCCGGCCGGGTTGGCGGGCGGCTGACCGGTGGCCTCAAACCACTGCCTTTGCGCTTCTTCGCCAAGCAGAAACAGCACGAACTGCTCCGCGGCGCTGTTTTCGGCGCGGGTGTTGTTGATATTGAACCCGGCATACTGCAATCTGGCGAGTGGGCGCGGATCGCCGCTGGCTGCATACGGCAGCGGGGCTGTGCCCAGTTCGGCGCCGAGCGAGCTGTGCAGCAACAGGTGGGTGCTGCCCGGCGCCAGCAACAAGCCCACCTCGCGCCGCGTCAGGGCGTCGCTGCTTGCCTCGAAGCGCACGCCCGGCGCGGCGGCAAACGACGCCAGCGTATCGAAGAAGACCCACAGCGTGGCGCGCTGGAGCGTGCCCGCCACAAGCTGCTCGCCCAGCGCGGGATGCAACGCCGCCGTCGTCCACAGATCGGGAGTGATCACCAGGCCGTGATCAGCCGCGGCAGCTTTCAGGTTGTCGAGCGTGGCAGGCGGCGCGGAAACGCGCGTGCGGTCGTAGAACAGCAGCGGGAAGTCCACGCTGAACGGCACGCCGTAGACGGCTCCGTTCTGCCGAGTGGTGATCGAGCGCGGCAGCAGATTCTCAAGCTGGTCGGTCAGTGCACGCGAGACGGGCGCCAGCCGTCCACCCGCGATCAGGGCGGCGTGCTGTTCTGCCGCGGTCATGATCAGAGCGGGTCCGCCGCCGCCGTCCACTGCCGACTCGTAGGCGGCACGCAGCTCGGCGGGCGCGTAAGCCCTCAGCCGCACGTCGAGGGTGGGCGTCCGCTGCGAGAACGTATCGACAACCGCACTCAGCGCCGCCGCCTGGTGTGTGGGCAGGGCGTGCCAGATCTCAACGACTGCGGGTCGGCCGGTGTCGGTCGGGGACGAGGTAACGGATGTTGGGGAAGGGGATGGGTCGCCCGAACTGCCGGCGCAACCGGCCGGTAGCGCGAGCGTCACCAGGGCTAGCGTCAGGCGATAGAGAAAGCGCATGCCTGTCTCCTGCGGCGGCATCGGGCGCGATTTCTAGCGCCAATCTTATGCGCATGGCTTGGGGGATACAAGTCCCGTCAGTATAATTTGCAGTGGGCAGGGGGCTTACCCCGGATCTTCGGCGAGAGGTGCACGAGGTGGATGTAACCCTATATACAAACACGGCGCTGTTCGGCGATCTTCAGTCCGAATGGAATGCATTGGTGAAAGACAGCAGCGCCGACCAGATTTTCCTGACGTACGAATGGCAGTCGACATGGTGGGAAGCGTATCATCCGGGTGAGATCTGGGCGCTGGCGGTGCGTGACGCTGGCGGCGAGCTGGTGGGTCTGGCGCCGTGGTTTGTCCGCGTCGAAGGCGCGGGGCGCCGGGTGGTGCGGGCCATCGGTTGCGTGGATGTGACGGACTATCTGGAAGTCGTCGCGCGGCGCGGTTATGAGACCGACGTGTTTGAGGCCATGGCCGCGTTCATTGCCGGTCACCACGACGCTTTCGATGATATCCGGCTGTGCAACGTGCCCGAAGCATCGGCGACGGTGCAGCTTCTGCCCGATGTATTCAGGCGCCACGGCTTCGAGGTCGAGATCACCTTTCAAGAAGTCTGTCCGATCATCACGCTGCCGGATTCGTTCGAGGCGTTCATTGCCAGCCTGGACAAGAAAGACCGCCACGAACTGCGCCGCAAACTTCGCCGGGCGGCGAGCGAAGAGGTTGACTGGTACATTGCCTGTTCGCAGCGCGATCTGAACGCGGAGCTGGAGCAATTCCTGAAGTTGATGGCAGCGAGCAGCGCCGAAAAGGCGCTGTTTCTGCGCGACCCGGCAAACGTGACGTTCTTTCGCAGCGTGGTTCCGCGCATCGCGGCGGCCGGCTGGCTGCAACTAACCTTCCTGACGGTGCGGGGCGAGCCTGTCGCTTCGTATCTGAACTTTGATTATGCTAACCGGGTGCTGGTCTACAATTCCGGGCACAACTCCAAGGCACACGGCCACCTCAGCCCCGGTATCATCCTGATGGCGCGGGTGATCGAGCACGCGATCCGCGAAGGTCGCGAAGAGCTTGACTTCTTGCGCGGGGACGAGTCGTACAAGTACCGTCTTGGCGCCAAGAACACGACCGTGTACCAGGTGGCGATTTTACCGGGTTCGGATGCCCAGCCCTAGAGGTTGTGATGCACTTTGCAGACCGGACCGCGGGGGAAAAGCCGGCGCCCCAGCGAGAACATCAACCTCTGGGCTGCGCTTAGGGGAACACCACACGAACTCGATCCGAACATGCACCAGGGGAACGGCGATCCCGTTCCCCTGGCTTCTTTTTGTTCGGATGCTACGCTGCGCGGGCAGGACTGCGCGCCCTCAGCCCCCGTACGCGTTCACCGTGTTGATCGTTTCGGCGGGGATGTACGGCTCCTGATCCTGCAGCTCCAGCGCTTCGTCTTCCGGCACCAAGCGCTGGCCGTGGTAGTACAGCACATCGTTGAAGGCGTCATAGCGGTACCGGCGGTTGACCCAGCCATAACGAGGATGGTAGAAGACGACGTCGAACCGCAGGATGTCGTCCTCGACGATGGGCGTCTCGTCCACCATCCAGACCGGCGCGTACTGCTCCAAATGGTGCCGGACCTTCGCGTCGCGGAGCTGGCGCATCAGTTGCACTCGTTCAGCGTGATTGCTCGCCATATCAACCCTCATTGATCCGAAATGATCGTCAGCCCAGGGGCCGTCGTCCTGTTCTGCGAGTGATTGTAGCGCGGGCGCAGGGCGCCGGCCAGTCCCCGATCGCCGGGTCAGGGGTCGGGCAGCCGAAAGTATCGTCTTCCACTATAATGCGTGTAGGTCATGGCCGCGGGCAATCACAGCAAAGGTGGGCGATGCCGAGCGAATTCAGCGTAGGGATGTTTCGGGGGGTGATGCTCCCGGGGGGGCGAAGTGCACGGCTCAGTTTGCGGCGGGCATTTCCGCGGGCGCTCATTGACGTGCCGGTGCTGGATATGGCACACTCAGCCGAAGGCGCCTCGCGCGCCGCCGCGATGGGCGCGAACTGGGTCTTTCTGGTGTACAGTTGGGGCCTGCCGCCGGAGCTGGACGAAGTGGACCGCCTCGGCTTTTCGCGCGTGGTGCGGCTGTACCATCAGGCGGGCTTGCGCGTCATGGCCGGGGTCAATGCCTCGAGCTATGTGCCGCACGCCGGATACGCGCGCCGGTCGTGGGCCGCGCTCGATCCCACCGGCAAACCGATCCCGATCCGGCCGGGACGGGTTTACGCGTGCTGGAACGCGGCGGAGTGGCTGGCCGAGGTTGAAGGACACCTGCGGGGCGCGTTGGACGCAGGTGCAGATGGCGTGTGGCTGATGGCGCCCTGGGCCGGTGGCGTGCCAACCCGTGTTGGCGGCGGGCTGCTCGGCGCGGCGGGATGCCACTGCCCGCGCTGCCGGGCTGCCTATGCCGAAGCAGCCGGTGGGGCGCGCGTTCCTCGGCTGATCACGCTGTCGTCGCGCGCTGTCCAGGTCTATCTGGAATGGCGCGCCGATCTGACCACGCGTCGGATCGCAGCCTGGGCCGCGGCGGCGCGTGCACAGCATCCCGACGCAGCGGTTGCCGCTGACGGTCCGCCGGAGCAGGGGCAGCTTGCCACGCTGCGCTATGGCCACGATCCAGATGCGCTGAGCGCGCATGTGGATCTCTACCTGGTGCCGGGATCGTTCGGGGCGGCAGAAGATATGGCGCCCGCTGCGACTGCGGTCGGCATTGCGCAGGCGCGACTGGCGGGGCGGGCGCAGGCGATCGGCGTGCTGGGTGAGGCGTTCCCGTCCGGCGGCACGGAGCAGCAGGGGGTGGGCAATTCGCGCGTGCTTCAGGCGGCGACCAGTGCATCTGCGGGGCTTGGCAGCCCGGCCCTTGTGGGCGGGATATTATCCGGGGCAGGCCGCAGCCTGACGCTGATCCTCGACAAGGCATTCCACGAACAACGCGACGCGCTCGCCCACTTCCACGCCTGGATCGAAGCACAGCGCGGCTGGATCGGCAACCGGGCGAACGCGAGTCCACTGGCGATCTACGCACCGCCGGTGATGACCTGGTGGAAAAATCGGCCGGTCGAAGGGCTGGTCGAAGCGGCGTGTGAGGCAGTGATCCGGCTGGGCTATCCGTTGCGCGTCGTGAGCGAGGGCGACTGGGACGACGTGCAGACTCTGATCGTGCCGCCTGGCCCCGTGCCCGGACTGGAAGAGCGATTGGTGGAGTTTGCGGCTCGCAACGGGCGGGTGATCGCGCTGCAGCAGGCGCGGACAGGCAGTGCCGGGCGGCCACTGTGGACCGCGTTTGATCCGGACAGGCCGGGCTGGCGTCACTGGCCCGGGCTGCGCCGGGTGACTCAGCGGGCGGCGCTGGTGGGCGCGCGCTGGCATACCGGCGGTCGCTTGAAGCGCACCCTGGCGCGTCGGCTGCGGCTGCCCGGTCCGGCGTGGCGCGATGCTGGCCGCGTGTCCCTATCCGCCGATCTGGTGAACGAGCTTGCGATGGCGCTGGCGGCAGGTGCTTTTCCGCGCGCTCAGGCTGAGCAGCCGGTGTTGTTTGTGATCTGGCGCGAGGCGATGGGCGGGCAGCAGTGGCATCTGGTTAACGCGGGCGAGGAACCGCAGCGTGTGACGCTGAGCACACCCGGATTTATTAACGGGTGGGTCGTTGCGCCGGGCCAGGACGAGCCAACCAAGATCTTCGGGTCGGATGTGGTGATTCGCCTGGATACCTACAAGGTGCTACGCCTGCCATCGGAACCGGAATGAATGCGGCCGGAAGGCTGTTCCGGCCGCGTGTCCTATATTCTACGCGAAATAACGAAACTCTCGTTTTCTCAGGAAGCGATTGTCGAATGAAATCTTTACCGCCCCCGGCTGACCGCCGGCGCGTATTCCTGGGGCTGCACGATAACCCGGCCATTCCCATCGACGCTGATAGAGTTGCCCACGCGGACCAGAAGGTTGGGGCTGAGAATGACCCGGCGTACGGTGTGCCCGAAGGCGACGTCCGCCCAGCCGCGTCCCACACGAAGGACACGTCCTTGCCTGAGAGTTCCTTCCTGCATCCCGGACTCCTTTACTACCTCATTCACCTAGGATTCGCTTACACTGCCGTGTTAATTTTCCATCTGACAGAGCGAGAGAATCGATTCTGTTACAATACATCCCTTTATTGTAATTATAGTACAGGATTTCACCTTTCCGGCCAAGCCTCTGAGGGGGTACGCTGGTCCGGTTGTGCGTGAATGGTTCAGGCAGCGAGGCGGCCGGTGATGACATCCGAACCCGGTTTTTCCCACGAGACGTATCTTTCGCCGTTTAGCTGGCGCTATGGTAGTGAGGCGATGCGGCATATGTGGAGCGTAGCGCATCAGCGGCGTCTGTGGCGTCAGGTGTGGGTGGCGCTGGCCGAGGCGCAGGCGGCAGCGGGGCTGGTGTCGGCGGAGCAAGCAGCCGATCTGCGCGCGCACGCAGACACGATCGATCTGGCGCGCGCTGCGGAGATTGAGGCCGAGATCCACCACGACTTGATGGCGGAGCTGCGAACCTTTGCGGAACAATGCCCGGTCGGCGGCGGGATTCTGCATCTGGGCGCGACCAGCGCGGACATCCAGGACAACGCCGACGCGCTGCGGCTTCGCCAAGCCCTGGACCTGATCGCGGATGGGCTGCGCGGGCTGCTGCTTGTGCTCGCCGATGCGATCGAGCGCTGGGCGGACACGCCGTGTATGGGCTTCACGCATCTGCAACCCGCCGAGCCGACGACGATCGGGTATCGGCTGGCGCAGTACGGACAGGATCTGCTGGAAGACTGGCAGACGGTGCGGCGCGTGCGCGCATCCGTGCGCGGCAAGGGGTTGAAGGGAGCGGTTGGGACACGTGCATCGTATAGCGAACTGCTGGACGGCACGGGCATGTCCCCTGCCGAACTTGAGGCGCGGGTCATGGACGCGCTGGGCCTGCCGACGTTTACCGTGGCAACGCAAACCTCGTCCCGCAAACAAGACTGGCACGTGCTGTGCGGCCTGGCGGGGGTTGCCGCGAGCCTACACAAGCTGATGTTCGACCTGCGGCTGCTCCAGTCGCCGCTGGCCGGGGAGTGGGGCGAACCGTTCGGAGACGCCCAGGTCGGCTCGTCGGCGATGCCGTTCAAGCGCAATCCAATCCAGGCGGAGAAGGTTGACAGCCTGGCGCGCTGGGTGGCGGGCTTGCCGCGTGTCGCGTGGGACAACGCCGCGCTGTCCGCTCTGGAGCGCACGCTCGACGACTCGGCCAACCGACGTTTGGTGCTGCCGGATGCATTTCTGGCCGTGGACGAGATGCTGACCACGGCGCAGCGCGTCATCCGCGATCTGCGCGTGGACGTGGCGGCGGTGGCACGCACGTTGGCCCGGTTTGGTACGTTTGCGGCGGTGGAGCGCGTGCTGATGGCGCTGGGGCGCGCGGGCGCCGACCGCCAGGCCATGCACGAGCGGTTGCGCCGGCACTCGCTGGCGGCCTGGCAGGCGGTCGAAGCGGGCGAACCGGACAACCTGCCCGAACGTCTGGCAGCGGACGAGGCGATCACGGCGTATATGACGCCGGATGCCGTGCGGCGACTTCTGGATGCGAGGGCATACGTGGGCGACGCGCCGGATCTGGCCCGCGCCCTGGCGTCGCAGATTCGCCAGGTACTCGCCGAAGCCTCTTAAGCGGCAACATGGCGCAGGTGTGCAATCTGTACACGTTGCCTAAGTCAGGGCTTTTTCCGGGGCAGAATTTGGTTGTACAGTAAAGGGCGAAAGAGGCCGGGCGGACGGCCGTGCCAGCCGATGCGCCCGGCGACGGGATCTGCTGAAAGTTGAGGGGAAGGCATGCCACGCGCATTGATCAGTGTGTATGACAAGACAGGTCTGGACATCCTGGCGCATGGCCTGGCCGAACTGGGCTGGGACCTGGTGGCGAGCGGGGGCACGGCACGGGCGCTGGAAGTTTTGGGGCTGAGTCCAACGCCCGTAGAAGCGGTGACGCAGGCGCCGGAGATGCTGGCCGGGCGCGTCAAGACGCTCCACCCCGCGATTCACGCTGGGATCCTGGCGCGCGATACGGCTGAAGACCTGGAGACCCTCAAGCGGTTTGGTTTCGCGCCGATCGACATGGTGGTGTGCAATCTGTACCCGTTTCAGGAGACGATCTCGCAGGAAGGGATCAGCCTGGAAGAGGCGATCGAGCAGATCGACGTGGGCGGGGTGGCGATGGTGCGCGCGGCGGCGAAGAACTTCGCGCGCGTGGCTGTGGTCTGCGATCCGGCAGATTACGGCACGGTGCTCACCAGCCTGCGTGTGGCGGGCCGTCTGGACGACGAGCTGAGGCGGCGGCTGGCGGTGAAGGCATTTGCGTTGACGCGGGACTATGACACGGCCATTCACGCCTATCTGGCGCGGGAGCTGGTTCCGCAGGAAGAACCCGGTGCGGCTCTGCCGGCGATCGTGTCGTTGGGACTGACGCGGATTCTCGATTTGCGCTACGGCGAAAACCCGCACCAGCACGCCGGTCTGTATGCCGTGCGCGCGGACGCGACGCCGCTCGGCGGGCAGGTGCTGGGCGGTAAGGAACTGTCGTATAACAATTTGCTCGATCTGGACGCGGCCTGGCGCGCGGTGGGCATGTTTGAAAAACCGGCGGTGGTGATCGTCAAGCATTTGAATCCCACCGGGATCGCGACGGCATCGACGGCTGCTGAGGCAATGCCCCTGGCGCTGGCATCGGACCCGGTGTCGGCCTTTGGCGGCGTGATCGCTACCAACCGCACGGTGGACGAGCCGTTCGTGAACGCGCTGGGTTCGCTGTTTGTTGAGGCGATCGCCGCGCCGGATTTCACCCCGGCGGCACAGCAAATGCTCGGTGAAGGTCGCAAGAACTGCCGGTTGCTGCGCATCCCGGAACGCTGCGCGGACCGCGTGGAGTTGCGCAGCGTCTGCGGGGGGTATCTGCTGCAGCGGCCCGACCGGGACGACCCCGAAGGGACGAGCTGGAAGGTCGTCACACGGCGCCGTCCGACATCCGATGAGCTGCAGGCGTTGCGCTTCGCGTGGCGGGCAGTGCAGCCGGTCAAGAGCAACGCGATCGTGCTGGCGACAGCCACCGCCACGGTCGGGATTGGCGGCGGCCTGCCCAGCCGGGTTGATGCGGTGCGTCTGGCCGTCGAGAAGGCCGGCGAGCGAGCACGTGGCGCTGCGCTGGCATCCGACGCCTTCTTCCCGTTTCCGGATGCGATCGACGCGGCGGCAGCGGCGGGGGTCACTTGCGTGGTCCAGCCGGGCGGTTCGATCCGCGACCAGGACGTTATCGACGCGGCGGACGCGCACGGTATGGCGATGGTGTTCACGGGGGTGCGGCATTTCCGGCATTAGGCGGGGGTCGGCCTCTGGCGACCGGTAGCACAGGGCGCCTCAGCCGATGCCGGAAAGCTATTTGTTTTTGCGCGAGGACAATGCCATAATAAGGGCGCTATAGGCTAATAAAACCTTTTTAGGCCAGGCAGGCATTTTTCAAAGCAGTTCGTATGGGAGGAAGCCCGTGGCGAGTGTAACCTATCGAAACGTGACCAAGCGCTGGGGAGATGTTGTGGCGGTCAAGAACCTCAGCATCGAAATCCCAGACGGCGAGTTCCTGGTCTTCGTCGGCCCTTCGGGGTGCGGTAAATCCACCAGCTTGCGGATGCTCGCTGGCCTCGAGGAAGTCACCGAAGGAGAAATCCTGATCGGGGATCGCGTCGTCAACAACGTGGCGCCCAAAGACCGCGACATCGCGATGGTGTTCCAGAGCTACGCTCTGTACCCGCACATGACGGTCTACGACAACATGGCCTTTGGCCTGCGTCTGCGCCGGACTCCCAAGCAGGTGATTGATGAGCGCGTGCGCGAGGTGGCCGCGAGCCTGGGCATCGAGAACCTGCTCGACCGCCGCCCGCGCCAGTTGTCGGGCGGTCAGCGCCAGCGTGT
>DYEN01000342.1 GCA_020725705.1 Anaerolinea sp. | reverse complement strand
GTAGGCAAAAGCCAGCGTTTGCAGGTTGGGCTTGACCTTGTTGAAATCCGGTTGATAGGCGCTGAAATTTATCAGCCAGTCAGCAGGGGATGCCGATATGACTTGCGGCCCCGCAATCGTCACCAGGCTAAAGACATCGGCACTGTCGGTTGGCCGAGATTGCACCCATTCCTGCAAAACGGCCATGGCGCGTTCGTAGCGGCTTTTGCCCTCACTATCGCGAATGGAAAAAGGCGCCCCAGGATTGACGGCCACCACAACATGCGCGCCTGGCTCAAAGGGCGTCAGGCTGTCCAAAGTACGCCTCTGACCGTCCTCCAGCAGCGTCAGGTCCTGCGGCTTCAGGCCGGTTACAAATTGCCCGCTGGCGTCAAAAACATCCAGAAGCACTGAGATATCAGGAAAAGCCGAAACATCCGGCGTACTCAAAAGCGCGTAGGCAGATGTCTGGGCAGAGACGACGCCGATAAATACCAGGGTCAGGCTCAGGCTTAGGATGAGCGAAAAGAATCTACGCATTTTTTCACCGGTAATCCCCTACTCCCATTCAATGGTTGCCGGGGGTTTACTGGTTATATCATACACTACACGGTTGATTCCGTCCACTTCGTTGACAATACGATTGGCCGCCCGGGCCAGCACGTCGTAGGGAATGCGCGCCCAATCGGCGGTCATGAAATCGTCGGTCACCACCGCCCGCAGGGCGCAGGTCTCCTGATAGGTGCGCTCGTCGCCCATCACGCCCACCGACCGCACCGGCAGCAGGGCGGCAAAAGCCTGACTGGTGCCGGCTCCTTTGCCCAGCAGGCCGGCGCGGGACAACTCCTCGGTGAAGATGGCATCCGCGGCGCGCAGACGGGCAACGCGTTCGGGCGTCACCTCGCCGAGCACGCGCACGGTCAGACCCGGACCCGGAAACGGCTGCCGCCAAACGAGCGTTTCGGGCAGCCCCAGCGCTTCGCCCACCGCCCGCACCTCGTCCTTGAACAGGTAACGCAGCGGCTCGACCAGGGTGAAATCCATCTTCTCCGGCAGGCCGCCCACGTTGTGATGGCTCTTGATGCGCGCCGCCTTGTTGCGGTCCGGCGCGGCCGATTCGACCACGTCCGGGTAGATCGTGCCCTGGACGAGGAATTTCGGCGCGCCGAGTTTCTTCGCCTCGCGCTCAAAGATGCGGATAAACTTCTCACCGACGATGCGGCGCTTCTCCTCCGGGTCGGTGACGCCTTTCAGGGCAGCGAAGAACTCATCGGCGGCGTCCACCGCCACCAGTTCGGCGCCCATCTCCTGGCGGAAGGTGCGCACCACCTGCTCCGGCTCGCCCTGACGAAGCAGGCCGGTATCCACGAAGACGGCCACCAGTTGATCGCCAACGGCGCGGTGGACGAGGGCTGCCGCCACCGACGAATCCACCCCGCCGCTGACCGCCGCCAGGACGCGTTCGCCGCCCACCTGGGCACGCACGCGGGCGATGCTCTCCTCAATGATGGAGGCCGGCGTCCAGTCCGGCGCGCAGCCGCAGATTTCGACCGCGAAGCGGCGCAGGATTTCCGCTCCGCCCTCGGTGTGCTTCACTTCTGGATGGAATTGCAGTCCGTAGTAGTTACGGGAGACATCGCCCATCGCCGCGAAGGGGCTGTTCCCAGATTTTGCCAGGGCGGTGAAACCGGGCGGCAATTCGGTGATTCGGTCGCCGTGCGACATCCAGACGGGGAAGGAGCGCGCAGAGAGCAGAGGATTGGAGCGCGGGGTCTCGACCGTTGCGGGGCCGTATTCCCGCTCCGGCGAGGGGTTGACCTGGCCGCCGAGGG
>DYEN01000341.1 GCA_020725705.1 Anaerolinea sp. | reverse complement strand
TGGCAGCGGCGTGGGGGCCAGCATCGCCGCCAACAAGGTGCCCGGCATCTACGCGGCGCTGTGCCACGACACCTATTCCGCGCACCAGGGCGTCGAGCACGACAACATGAACGTCCTCTGCTTGGGGAGCCGCGTCATCGGTCCGGCGCTGGCGCAGGAGCTGGTCGCCGCGTTCATCGGCGCGCGCTTCCAGGTGGACGAAGAGCGCCATGTGCGCCGTCACCGCAAGGTCCTCGCCATCGAGCGGGCGTGCATTGAGGCGCCGCAGGACTAGCGAGGTGTTGGAGAGCGTGATGTGCAGCGTGGCGGCCCGGCCACGCTGTTGTATCCGGGCACGCGTTGTGCCGGAGTCTGGATGGGTGCACGCGAGGGAGGTTTTTTGCGCATGACTGGGAACCGGTTGATCGAGGTGCAGAAGCACGGTCAAAGCATCTGGCTGGACTTCATCACACGCGGGCTGATGACGTCTGGCAAGCTGCAGCAGATGGTGGCGAGCGGCATCGTCGGCATGACCTCGAACCCGACGATCTTCGCCAAGGCGATCGGCGGCAGCGACGAATACGACGAGTCGATCCGCACGCTGCTCGATCTGGACGCGACGACGATCTACGAGCGGCTGGCGATCGAGGACATTCAGGCGGCGGCGGATGTGCTGCTGGCCGTCTACGACCGCACCGACGGCCTGGACGGCTATGTCAGCCTGGAAGTCTCGCCGCTGCTGGCCTACGACACCGAAACCACGCTCAGCGAGGCCAAGCGCCTTTTTGCTGCGGTGGACCGCCCTAACGTGATGATCAAGATCCCGGGGACCCCCGAAGGGCTGCCCGCCATCGAGGAAGCACTCTATGCGGGCGTGAACATCAACATCACGCTGCTGTTCTCGGTCGACAACTACGCCCAGGTGGTCGAGCGGTACCTGCGCGCGCTGGAGCGCCGCGTGGACGAAGGGCTGGAAGTGGCGCAGATCGCGTCTGTGGCGAGCTTCTTCCTCAGCCGGATTGACACGGTGGTCGATAACCTGCTGGAGAGCAACATCCGCGCGGTGCGGATGCGCGGCGAGTTCGAGAGCAGCGAGCCGCTGCGCCGCCTGATCGGCAAGGCCGCCATCGCCAGCGCCAAGCTGGCCTATGCCCATTTCCTCGAGGTGTTCAACAGCCCGCGCTTCGAGCGCCTGAAGGCCGCCGGAGCGCGCGTTCAGCGCCCGCTGTGGGCCAGCACCAGCACCAAAAACCCGGCCTTTCCCGATACTTACTATGTCGACGCGCTGATCGGCCCGCACACCGTCAACACGTTGCCGCCCCAGACGATCGACGCCTTCGCCGATCATGGGACGGTGGCACGCACCCTCGATCAGGGTATTGACGAGGCGCGCCAGGTGCTGCGCGAGCTGGCCGAGGCCGGCATCCAGATGGACAAGGTCACGCAGCAGCTTCAGAGCGACGGCGTCGAGGCGTTCGCCAACGATTACCGCCGCCTGCTGGAGACGGTCGAGGCCAAGCGCCAGGTGATGTTGACCGGGATCATGGCCCGCCAGGAAGCGGCGCTGGCCGGTTTCGAGATGGATATCGAAGACACGCTGGCCCACCTGGAGCGCGATCGCATCCTGCCGCGCATCTGGGAGAAAGACCCCTCGGTCTGGAAAGACGAAAGCGCCCACCAGCAGCTCATCCGCGAGCGGCTGGGCTGGCTGGACATCGTGAACGCGCCGGAGTCGTTCTACGCGCCGCTGCGAGCGCTGGCCGCCGAGGTAAAGGGCGCGGGCTATACGCACGCGCTGCTGCTCGGCATGGGCGGCAGCAGCCTGGCGCCGGATGTGCTGCGCCGGACGTTTGGTTCGGCTGAGGGCTTCCCGGCGCTGCTGGTGCTCGACACGACCGATCCGCAGGCGATCCGCCTGGCGACCGAAGCGATTGACCTCGACCGGACGCTGTTCATCGTCTCGACCAAATCGGGCACGACCATCGAGACGGTATCGCTGTTCAAATATTTCTTCAGCCTGGTCGAAGCGCGGCACGGCAGCGCGGCAGGCGAGCAGTTCTGCGCGGTGACCGACGCCGGGTCACCACTGGACCAGATCGCGCGGGAGCGAGGCTTCAAGTACGTCTTCCACAACCCGCCCGACATCGGCGGGCGCTACAGCGCGCTGAGCTATTTCGGCCTGGTTCCGGCGGCGGTGATGGGAATGGACATCGACCGCCTGCTGGAAAGCGCGCGTCGCATGGTGACGGCCTGCGGCCCGACGATCCCCACAGCGTCTAATCCGGCTGCGTGGCTGGGCGCAGCGATGGGGGCGTTGGCACAGCGCGGCGCGGACAAACTGACCATCGTCGCCTCGCCGGAGATCGGTGACTTCGGGATGTGGGTCGAGCAGTTGGTGGCCGAAAGCACCGGCAAAGAGGGGCGCGGGATCGTGCCGGTGGCGGGCGTCGTGCCGGATGACCCGCGTGACTTCGACGACGACTGCTTCTTCGTCTATCTGCGCCTGGATGGCCCGCCAACGGAGCTGGACGATCAGGTGAACGCGCTCAAGCGCGCCGGGCAGCCGGTGCTGACGCTTCACCTGGAAGATGCCTATGCGCTGGGCGGCGAGTTCTTCCGCTGGCAGCTTGCCACGGCGGTCGCGGGTCACCTGCTGCAAATCGACCCCTTCGACCAGCCGAACGTCGCCGAAAGCAAGGCCAAGACGCAGGCACTGCTGACCTATCTGCGCGAGCATGGTCAGGCGCGCGCCGAAACCCCCGTGGTGGACGAGCAGGGCCTGCAGCTGTACGCCGACACGCGCATGGTCGAAACACTGCGCCGCATCGGTGAGCAGCGCGGCTTCGACTATGGAGACCTGATCAACCTGCTGCTGGCCCACATGAGCCAGGCGCGCTCCGGCGACTACATCGCGATCATGGCCTACCTGGCGCCGACCGAGAAGCACGACGAGCTGCTGGCGGCGATCCGTAAAGAGCTGGCCCACGCCACGGTACGCGCCGTGACGCTGGGGTACGGGCCGCGCTTCCTGCACTCGACCGGACAGCTTCACAAGGGCGGCCCGAACAAAGGGGTCTTCTTCCAGATCACCGTCGAGAATTACGAGCAGATCCCCATCCCCGGCGAGCCATACGACTTCATGGCGCTCAAGCGGGCGCAGGCGCGGGGCGATCTGGAGGCCCTGCAAGCCAAAGGGCGGCGCGTGGTGCGTTTCCATCTGCCCGCCGGCTCGATCTCAGCCGGGCTGGAGCGCCTGCTCGATGCCATCCGTACCGCGGCTACCGAGCAGCGTGGCTGGTAGGCCGCTTCTGCCGGCACGACGACCGGGGACTCAGCGCGGGTCCCCGGTTGTTTTCCGGTACGCTGCGTTGATTCGCGTATCGCCCCCTCATCCCCCGGCCCCTTCTCCCTCAGCGGGGAGAAGGGGAACGTGGGGCGACTGAAAGCCCCTCTCCCCGCGACGCAGTCGCAAGAGGGAGAGGGGTTTGGGGTGAGGGGAAACTCAGGCGATCAGAATCCGCGCGGTGGGCGGCGCGGCTGCCCAGGCGATCGCGCTGCTCAATGCGTCGGCGCGGGGGTATTCGTCGGCAGGGGAGTCATCTGGGGTGGCGCGGGCGTCGCGCCCGGTTCCGGCACATCGGCGGGCGCGGTGTCCTGGGCCGCGTCGATGGCGGCGCGGGTGGCGGTTAGTTTGAAGATGGCAGTCGCGGCCAGGTCGGGCGTGGGCGCAACGCTCCCCGACGCTTCACCCGATCCCATCAGGTAATAGGCCACGATCAGGCCGACGGCGACCAGCCCGCCCATCATCACCAACAGAAAAGTCACCCAGGTTACGCGATCCGCCGCGCGGGTGGGGCGCTTGCGGCGACGGACGGCGGCGCTGACCGGGGGTGCGATCGCGTGCGACGGCTGGTAGGCGGGTACAAACTGGATATGCGCGGGCGGCGGATTGACCGGCACGGGCGGCGCCTGTTCGCGGCGGGCCAGCACATCGCGCAGAGCATGCTGCAGCGACGGTTCAGTCGCGCTGGCGCCCGCTTTGGCTTCTGCAAAGGCCTGGTCGAGCGCCTCGACCAGCTCTTTAGCGCTGGTGTAGCGGCGCTCGATGGATTTGTCGAGCGCCTTGAGCAGCACCGGCTCGACTGTGGCAGGCAGCAGCGGGTTGATCTGGCAGGGTGAGGGCGGCGGCTCGGTCACATGCTTGACCGCGATGTTGTACGGCGTGTCACCGTCGAAGGGACGCTGCCCGGTCAGCATCTCGAAGACGACCACGCCCAGCGCGTACAGGTCGCTGCGGTAGTCGAGGTCTTTGCCCTGCGCCTGTTCCGGAGACATGTACGACGGCGTGCCGACTACGCCGCTCGTGGTGAGTTGCTTGGTTGTGCTGCCCAGGATGCGCGCAATGCCAAAATCGGTGATGTAGGCGTCGCCGTTGGCGTCGAGCAGGATGTTGCTCGGCTTGAGGTCGCGGTGCAGAACCCCCTCGCGGTGCGCGTAATCGAGCGCGGGCGCGATCTGCTGCAGAATCGCCAGCGCGCGCTCGGGCGCGATCGGCCCATCGATCAGCAGGTCATCGACCGAGCCACCGTCCATGAAGCGCATGACCAGATAGGGCCTGCCCTGGTACTCGCCGTAGTCGTGCACCGGGACGATGGCGCGATGCTCCAGCCGCGCGACGATGCTCGCCTCTTGCTGGAACCGCTCCAGCGAGCTGCTGTGATGCAGAAGCTGCTCCGGCAGCATCTTGATCGCGACATCCCGCTTCATGGAGAGCTGGTGCGCACGATAGACGGTTGCCATGCCGCCATGCGCGATTTCTTCGAGAAGCAGATAACCGTGGATGGTCGCGCCGATCAAAGTTTGAGTCATAAGCCTCAGGTGCCAGGGATGGCCAAAAGCGGCGCCGAGCAGCCGGCAACAGCCCGAAGTCGCGAGACACAACCCGGTGCGGCGAAGCGCCGCGAAATGCAGCGACAGGCCGCCGGTCGGACGATGAAAGCAGCCGAGAACCGTTGTTTGCCACTCGCTGCGGTGCGTTGCTGCACTGTGTTACGCTCTGCCGTTATGTGCTGTTCCTCGCCGTATTCCGCCGGTGCTCGCTGCTTGTCGCTAATTATATACGCTTCCGGGCACGGTGCGGTGCAGCTACCCCGCCGCGCCACAGGATTGGAGCGCATCGCGCAAGCGTTGCTGGCGGTTCTCGTCTTCGTTGCGGACCGCGATCTGCAGGCCGTCTTGCAGGTAGGGGATGGCCTCGTTGCAGCGCCCCAGCGCGGCCAGCGAGTGACCGATCTGGTAGAAGTCGTCCGGGTCTTCGGATCCCAGCTCGATCGCGCGCTGGAGATTGCTCACAGCAGTGACGTAATCGCCGTCCAGCCACTGCAGGCCGCCCAGGTACGACAGGCACAGCACTGCGTCGGGATTGTGGTCCAGGCAGCGGCTGTAATACTCGACGGCGCGCGGCTGGTCGCCATTGCGATAGTGAACCGTGCCCAGATACCACAAGACGGTGGGATCGGTCGGGTTGCGCTCCAGCGCGTTGGTCAGGACGGCGATCGCTTCGGTCATCTCGTTCAGCGCGACCAGGTTCTGCGCCAGCTCCACCGCAATATAGGCGTGAGACGGCGCCTGCTGGAGCGCAAGGCGATAGGGCGTCAGCGCCTCGCTGTAGAGGCCCTGATCGGACAGCAGCTTGCCCTTGTTGCGCAGCGCGTCGGCGGCGGCCAGCCCGGCGTTATCGAGCGTCAACGCCTGGTCCAGGTAGTTTTCGGCCAGCTCATACTGGCCCAGGTCCTGATATGCCTTGCCGAGAAAAGCGTAGGCAGGGGCAAAGGAGTCATCCAGGGCGCGGGCCTGCAACCCCGCCGCCAGGGCACCCGTGGCGTCTCCCAGCCACGAGAGCACCATCGCTTTGATCGCCCAGCCGTGCGGCAGCTCCGGGTTGGCGTTGATCGTCTTCTCCGCCTCGATCAGCGCGCGCTGAAGCTGCTGTTTGTTGCGGCCCCGGTCGGATGTGATGACCAGCAGATGCGTAACTTCGTAGTGGATCTGCACGTCGTTGGGGCTGTTGTTCGCCAGGATCAGGCACTGGTCGATGGCTTCGCGCAGGTTGCCCTGCTGCTGCGCGGCGCGGCAGGCGTTTTGCGCCGCGTTGAGATCGGGCGTGGCGGTGGGCGTCGGCTTGGGTGCCACCTGCGTCTGAACGTTGACCACCATCTCCTCGACCGCCGGCACGACGCTGTTCCCCACCGCCCGGCGCACCCGGTCCTGATTCTCCCAGACCAGCCAGCCCACGCCGCTGAGCAGGGGGATCAGCAGCAGAAAGATCACCGTCCGGCGCGAGATGAGGTGCATGCGCCGCCGCTTGGGGCGGTAGCGTTTGGGTGTGCGCAGGTACATCCGCCGCTCCTAGAGCCAAACGCAGCTATAAAGCAGCGAAGGGCAGCGAAGGACGGCGGGAACAGGGGCATGTCCCGCAGCCCTGTTCTTGGCTGCTGTTAGCTCTTCTTAGCCGTCTTTCGCCGTGCATGGCCGTCTTTAGCAGTGACATTAGCAGTGACAAGCGCCGTCCACCTTCTGCTCTAAGCTCACGACTCATGGCCAACCATTTAAAACACACCGATCGGCTCCGGCGGGACGGGCGTGGGCGGGATGGGTGTAGGGATCTGATCGATGCTGAAGTCGCCGTAGTTGACGCACGACATCAGCCCCTGGTTGATCAGCCCTTTGATGTGTTCGTTGGGGTTCATTTGCAGCGCGGTTTGCAGCACGGGCCAGGCTTCGTCGCAGCGCGCCAGCAGTGTATGGGCCAGCCCGCGCACGTAGTAGCACTCGATTTCCTGATTGATGAGCGGCACGCCCTGTTGCGTCTGAAGCTCGGAGCATTTCTCAAACGACTCGATCGCGCCTTCGTAGTTGCGGCGCGTATACTGCACCATGCCAAGCTGGCGATAGGCCTCGGGGTAGTCCGGATCGAGTTGAATCGCCTGCTCGCAGGCTTCTTGCGCGGCCTGGTCCTGGCGCATGGTGAAATAGGTCTCGCACTTGCGGACATACGCCTTCACGTTTTCCGGCTCCATCGCCAGGATCTGGTCGAAGGCGGCGATCGACGCGTCGTAGTTGTTGAGCGCCTTGTAGTACAGCGCCAGCTCGAAATACAGCACGTCCAGGCGCGGGTGGATCTGGATGGCGCGCTCGTACTGCTGCACCGCCGCGCTAAACTGGCCCACGTAAGCCAGCGCCAGCGCCAGCGCCCGGCGCGCATCCACACTGTCCGGGTTGAGTTTGACGGCTGCGTCCGCTGTCTGGAGCGCCTGGTTGGGGCGCCCGGCGTAATAGTAGGCAGTCGCCAGATACGCTTTTGCTTCGGCGTAGTCCGGCGCGAGCTGCTGGGCGATCAACCCGGCGCTGATCGCTTCCTCGGCGCGGCCATTGGCGACGAGCGCCAGGCACAGCAAAGCCTGGGCCTGAGCGCTCTCCGGCGCGATTTCCACGGCGTGCCGGGCCACTTCCAGCGCCTTTTCGGCGTGGTAGAAGAAGCTGCGGCCCGCGTAGCTGCGGTAGACCAGCATCCGCCCGTACTCAAACAGGATGTTGACATTGTCCGGGTTCTGCGTGGCGGCCTGCTCGTAGTGCTGGATGGCCGCTTCCAGGTTGCCGGCCAGGTAGGCGCGCTCGCCGAGCTTGGCGCGGGAGATGGCATCGAGGGTGGGGGTTGTATTGGTGCCGACGCTGGCGAGGACCCAGCTCTGAACTGTGTTGAAGCGCCACAGGACGGCGAGGGCTAGCAACATGGTGATCGACCAGATCACCAGCAGCGAGCGGCTGCCGCGCCGCCGCGCCTGGCGACCAAAGTGCAGGTTTGACTTGTCGCGCCGGATATACATGGCGTGCTCTCCACCTCAAGTTGATCGCGGCCGGGCGCTCGCCGAAAAACAAAGGACCAGCGAGCGCAGCAAGGCACCCCCCAGTTCGTGCTGCTTCGTGTCGGATTGGTCGCGTCGGGAGCGGATCGTAACACCGAGCGGGGCGACTCGCAAGGTAGAGCTTGCCACGCAGGCGGGTGCCAGGCAGCAAGAAACCAAAGCCCGGTTACCTTCTGAACCTGAATCAAATAGGTGGGCACCGCTAAAAACGGTTCTGGCCCGTCACTCTGAGTGTTGGTTCCAGCGATCCCGGGCTTCGGTTTCGCCCTCAGCATGGCGCGGCGCGTTTTCGCCTCGCCAGTGTCAAGCAGTCCTTTTCCGGAAGCCGAGTGTCACGATTCCCGGTGGATACCGTGCGGCGCGGGCGTGTCAGGGCTGGGGCGGAGTCCAGCCTTCCCACTGGCGCGCCTGCCACGCCGCGTAGAGCGCGATCGATCCGGCGGTCGCGACGTTCAGACTGGAGACATGGCCGCGCATGGGCAGGGTGATGCGCAGGTCGCAGGTTTCGCGCACCAGACGGCGCAGCCCTTCGCCCTCGCTGCCCAGGACAAGCGCCAGCGGCAGGTTGAGATCGACCTTGTCGAGCGTTGCCGTGTCCGGCCCGATATCCAAGCCGACGAGCCAGATGCCTTCTTCGCGGAGCCGGCGCATGGCCGTGACCAGGTTGGTGACCACCGCCACGTTGAGGTGCTCGACCGCGCCGGATGACGCGCTGACCACGGCGGGGGTCACATCCACGCCGCGCCGCTCTTGAAGCACCACGCCGTGCACGCCGACGGCATCCGCTACACGCAGCAGCGCGCCGACGTTCTGCGGGTCTTTGAGCAGGTCCAGGACCAGCAAGAAGGGCCGTTCATCCCGGCTGCGTGCCGTGCTCAGGGTGTCTTCGAGCGAGACATAGGGATAGCCGCCTGCGCGCAGCGCGACGCCCTGGTGATTGCCGTTCTTCGACAGGTCGTCGAGCACGCGGCGCGGCACCCGGCGGACATTGATCCCACGCCCGACGGCGGCCTCCAGAATATCGGTGACGGTGCCTTTTTCGTCGATCCCTTCGGCCAGCAGAAGCTGTTCGAACTTGCGTCGCCCGGCGCGCAGCGTCTCCAGCACCGGCCAGCGCCCATAGAGATATTCGGTCATACGCCCTCTTTTGTCTGCGCGACGCGCTCGATCACCGCGATTTCACGGGGCAGGCCAATCGATCGCTGCCCCGCCGCCCCGGCATGGTGATAGAAGCGATCCGGCGCCCGGCACCGCTAGTTGATGCGCCAAACCGTCCCATCGGGGCGATCCTCGACCGTGATGCCCAGCTCGCTCAGGCGGTCGCGGATCAAATCCGAAAGCTGGAAGTTCCTGTCGGCACGGGCCTGGGCGCGCAGCTCGATCAGCAGGCGGATCAGCCCTTCTTCGCGCTCGGCGCTGCCGGATGTGCTTTCGGCTTCTTCGGGCACAATGCCGAGCACCTGGCCGCCCAGCTCGCGGTAGGTCTGGTCGATGGCTTCAAGCACGGCCCGGCCGACGGGTTGCTCGCCGTTGAGCAGAATGTTGACCTCGCGCGTCAGTTCGTGCAGCGCGGCGATGCCGCCCGGCGCGTTGAAGTCGTCGTCCAGCGCACTGATGAACTGGCGGCGTGCCTGCTCCAGCGTGTCGAGGAAGGCGTTACCCGCCTCACCTTCGGGGGCGGTGCGCAGCTTCTCGCGGGTCAGGCGCACCGCGCCGTAGATGCGCTCCCAGCCGCGCCGTGCCGCGTCGAGCGCTTCCTCGCTGAACACGATCGGGTTGCGGTAGTGCGCACCGAGGATGAACATCCGGATGACTTCGGGCCGGTGCAACTTGAGCGCGTCCTTGATGGTGTAGAAGTTGCCCAGGCTTTTCGACATCTTGGTCGGGATGCCGAACTCGTCCGGCACCATCAGCGTGCCGACCAGCATCCAGTAGCGCGCGAATTCGGCGTCGTTGGCGGCCTCGCTCTGCGCGATCTCGCACTCGTTGTGCGGGAAGATGTTGTCGATGCCGCCGCCGTGGATGTCGAAGGTGGTGCCCAGATACTTGTGCGCCATCGCCGAGCACTCGATGTGCCAGCCGGGATAGCCTTCGCCCCACGGGCTATCCCAGCGCAGGATATGCTCCGGCTCGGCGATCTTCCACAGCGCGAAGTCCGCCGGGTGGCGCTTATCTTCACGGACCTCTTCGCGCACGCCCGCCTGCTGTTCCTCGATCTGGCGGTTGGAGAGCTTGCCGAAGGACGGCCAGCTGGTCACGTCGAAATAGACGTTACCGTCTTTGGAGACGTAGGCATGCCCCTTTTCGATCAGGCGCTCGATCATCTTGATCTGCTCGGGGATATGACCGCTGGCGCGCGGGCTGATGTCGGGACGGACGACGCCCAGCGCGTCCATATCCTCGAAGTAGCTGCGTGTGTAAGTTTCGACGATCTGCATCGGGACGGCCTGGGCCTGGCGCGCCTTCTTGAGGATGCGGTCTTCGCCGGTGTCGAGCAGGTGGCCGACGTCGGTCAGGTTTTGGACGTAGAGCACGTCGTAGCCGCTATAGCGCAGGTAGCGCACGACGACGTCGAACGAGATGTAAGTCTTGGCGTGGCCAATGTGCGCGTGATCGTAGACCGTCGGACCGCAGACGTACATATTGACTTTGCCCTCGTGCAGCGGCTCGAACGGCTCTTTCGTGCGGTGCAGCACGTTGTAAATTTCGAGTGCCATCAGGTGTCGTCCCTCGCGTTCACAGGTGTGGCTTCAGCGGTTCGCAATCAGCCGTTAGCCGGCCGGCCCTCTGCTGCCGGGCGCTAACTCCCAATGGCGAACCGCTCATTGCTGTCCGATTGTAGCGCAAAGCGCCCGGCGCGGTAAGGGAGATTCAAGGGTAGTGGTATAACGGGGTTATAATGCGCGCGACGGGTGAGTCAGACACGAGGGAGAGGCTATGGCCGAGATCTGGATCAAAGGGGTAGATGCGATCACACTGAACGCGGCGGGGCAAGTGCTGCGCGGCGTGGATATGCTGATCGAAGGCGGGCGCATCACGCGGCTGGGCGAGGTCCCGCCCGGCACGCAGGCAGACGAGGTCATCGACGGGCGCGGCAAGGTGGCACTGCCGGGCTTCTTCAATGCCCACAGCCACGTTCCGATGACCTTCGAGCGCGGCTGGGCCGAAGACTTACCCTTTCCGCGCTGGTTGAACGAGAAGATCTGGGTGGCGGAAAGCGCTCTGACGCCTGACGATGTCTATTGGGGCGCGGCGCTGGCCGCCTGCGAGATGATCCGCAGCGGGACGGTCGGCTTCAACGACCACTACTTCTACATGGATCGCGTGGCCGAGGTGGTACAGCAAAGCGGGATGAAAGCGCAGCTTGCCTGGTGCGTCTTCGGGATCGGCGCGGAGAAAGAAGTGGGTCCGGGGCTGGACGGCACGCTCGATTTCATCACGCAGTGGCAAGGCGCGGCAGACGGGCGGATTCATACCTGCCTGGGGCCGCACTCGCCCTACGTCTGCCCGCCAGAGTTCTTGGAGCGCATCGCGGAGATCGCCGCCGGGCGTGGGCTGGCGGTGCACCTCCACGTGGCCGAATCGCAGGAACAGGTCGACAACTCGCTGGCGCGCCACGGCCAGACGCCCGTCCAGCAGCTCGCCGCGCTGGGCATCTTCGACGGGCGGGCGATCGCCGCGCACGCGCTGGCGATCAGCGACGAGGACCGCGCGCTATTGGCGGAGAAGGGCGTTTTTGTGGCACGCACGCCGAACACCTATATGAAGCTCGCCATGCCGGTCAACCACGTCACCGACCTGCAGGCGGCGGGGGTGCGCGTGGCGCTTGGCTCGGATGGCCCGGCTTCGAACGCGACGCTGGACATGTTCCAGATCATGCGCCAGCAGGTGCTGCTGGAGAAGTATCTGCGGTTGGACCCCGAATCGCTGCCCGGCGACACGCCGCTGCGCATGGCCTGCCGGGTCGGGGCGCAGGCGCTCGGCTTTTCCGATAGCGGCGCGCTGGTCGAGGGCGCGCCCGCCGACCTGATTCTGCTCGATTTCGACCGGCCGCATCTGCGCCCGCGCCACGATCTGATCGCCAACGTGGTGCATACCGCCGTCGGTGCGGACGTGACGCACGTGCTGGTCGATGGACGGTTGCTGATGCGCGATCGCGTGCTGCTGACGCTCGACGAAGAGCGGATTCTCCACGAGGCCGAACAGCGCGCTTTCCGCATGGTCAACCAGGATATGCGCCAGATGCGCGAGTATCGAGCGTAGCGAAGAACAGCGGAGAACAGCAAAGAACAGCGAAGAGCAGCGAAGAACAGCAAAGATCAGCAGAGGGCGGTATTTCCTCTGGTCGTCTAGATGCCTTTCGCCGCTCTTGTCTACGTCCTGGGCGAACCTTCCAACTGCGCGAAGTACATCCGGCCCGCGTTGGTCACGATGTAGCGCGTGATCAACACGCGGATCGTGCGGTCTAGATACTGCTGGCCGTCCTCGACGACGACCATCGTCCCGTCGTCGAGATAGCCGACGCCCTGGCCAGGCTCGCGCCCTTCCATGACGACGTGGATGTCGATCACCTCGCCCGGCAGGTAGATCGCCTTGAGCGCGTTCGACAGCGCGTTGATGTTCAGCACGGTCACGCCTTGCAGCTCGGCCACACGGTTGAGGTTGAAATCCTGCGTCATCACTGGGATGCCGCGCCGCCGCGCCAGGGTGACAAGCTTCTCGTCCACCTCATCCACGCCTTCGACGTCGTCGTCGATGATCTCGACCGGCGCCAGACTGACCTGTTGCAGCTCGCTGAGGATCTCCAGGCCGCGCTTGCCCCGGTTGCGGCGCAGCACATCCGCCGAGTCGGCCACGTGCTGAAGCTCGTGCAACACAAAACGGGGGATCAGCAGGCGTCCCCGCAAAAAGCCGGTCTGGCTGATGTCGAGGATGCGCCCGTCGATGATGACGCTGGTGTCGAGCAAGATTTCATTGGCCGGTTCCGGGGCGGGCGTCCATCGCCGGGCGGGGCGCCGATCAGCCGTCACGCCAAACAGCGTCAGGACGTCCTGAGCGCGAGCGGTGGCAGCCGTCACGCCCGCGTAGATCAGCGCGATCGCGCTCAGCGTGGGCAGCAGTTGGCCGAAGGGACTGGGCAACAGCGAGAGCGGCCAGGCGAGCAGCGCCGCCGCCAGCAGCCCGGCCAGCAGGCCAACGACCGACATGACCAGGTTCTCGACGGGCATCCGCTGTAGTGCGCGCTTGCCCAGGCGGGCGGGGTAGGTGGTGAGCCAGGGGGTGATGATCAGGCCACCGAGCGCGCCGGTCAGGGCGAAGATCAGGCCGGTCGCTTCGGGGGGGAGCAGCAAGGCGTCGGATAGCTCGGTGCCCAGCATGGCCCCAAGCAAGGCAAAAATCATCATCCCGACGAGCCGCAGGATGAGGTCGATGCTCATGATAAGTCCGAACCTCCTCAGCCAGTTCCTGCCGCGCGGCGGGATAAGGGATAAAAGCGCGGCGCGGGCACGGGGCCAATCGGCGGACAGACCGGCCCACGGCAGAGGATTTGGCTGTATCGAATGAAAGAGCGCCAGGCCGAGCAGTGACGCGACCGGCCACAGCCCCGATCGGCGCTGTGGCACGGATCGCCGGCACGCGGGCGCGAGATAAAGGTGGCGCCAGCGGCCCGCCGCAGCAGGCACGCCTTGCCCTGCCACGCCTGACATCCTCACTTTAACATGGATGCAATATACCGTCAATGGGACAGGGCGACAGGCCGTAGCAAGGCGACATGCAAGGATAAGTAAGAAACAAGTAAGCAAAATTGATCGTTGGGAGCACGCCGTTAGTTAAATTCCCTCTACTTCAAAATGCGTGTTTCGGGCTATAATAAAGGCGCGCAAGCAGTCTGATCCGGATCGTGGGCAGGACGCCTCATATCCCTGCCGTGGATCGACAAGATGGTTAATCCGGAAGTGTATGTTTAGGAGGTCAAAAGTGTCCAAGCGTCTGGTATCCGGAGTAGTAATGCTTGCCCTGCTGCTGGTGGCGGCGGTGCCCACCCTGGCGCAGGGCGATCTGTCGGGCGAGCTGGAGATCTTCTCGTGGTGGGCAGGCGACGAAGGCCCGGCGCTCGAAGCTCTGATCGCCAAATACAACGAGCTGTATCCGAACGTGGAAGTGATCAACGCGACCGTCACCGGTGGCTCGGGCGTGAACGCGCGCGCCGTGCTGAAGACCCGCATGCTGGGTGGCGACCCGCCCGACTCGTTCCAGGTCCACGCCGGCCAGGAGCTGATCGGGACCTGGGTGGTCGCTAATGCGATGGAAGACCTGACCTTCCTCTTTGAAGAAGAGGGCTGGATGGATGTCTTCCCCGAGGGCCTGATCGAGCTGCTGAGCACGGAGGAGGGCATCTGGTCGGTTCCGGTCAATATCCATCGCTCCAACGTGCTGTGGTACGTCCCGGCCAATCTGGAAGAGTGGGGCGTCGAAGTGCCCGCGGATTGGGATGCCTTCCTGGAGATGTGCCCCACCCTTGAAGAGCAGGGCGTGATTCCGCTGGTCGTCGGCGAAAACTGGACGGTCGTTCACCTGTGGGAGAACGTCGCGCTGGCCGAGCTTGGCCCCGAGGGCTATCGCCAGTTGTGGGCCGGCGAGAAGGCCTGGACCGATGAGGATGTTGTCGCGGTCTGGGACAAGTTCAGCCAGATCCTCGACTGCACCAACATCGACGTGGATGCCGCGTCGCTGCCCTGGCAGCAGGCAACCGACAAGGTTGTGAACGGCGAGGGCGCGTTCAACGTCATGGGTGACTGGGCCGCGGGCTACATGGTGACCACCCTGGGCCTGACCCCTGGCGAGGGCTTCGGTTGGGCGCCGTCGCCGGGCACTGAGGGCGTGTTCAACATGCTGTCCGACTCGTTCGGCCTGCCGGTGGGCGCCCCGCACCGCGACAACGCGATCGCCTGGCTGCGTCTGCTCGGCTCGAAGGAAGGGCAAGACATCTTCAACCCGCTGAAGGGGTCCATCGCGGCCCGCATCGACAGCGACCTGTCGCTGTACAACGAGTATCTCCAGTCGGCTGCTGAGGACTGGCAGACGAACGAGATCGTTGGCAGCCTGGCGCATGGTGCTGTGGCCCCGGAGACCTTCAGCAGCGAGTTCCCGACGGTGATGGAGCAGTTCCTCGCCAGCCGCAACGCGCAGGCGGCTTCTGCTGCGGCGCAGGCTCTGGCTGAGCAGGCCGGGATTGCCGGCTAAGGCACTTCACCCACGCCGGGCGAACCCGCCCGGCGTGATGAGGTGAACGACTGCACTACCGACGAGGTCTCGACCCGGCTGCGGGTGGGACCTCGTCTTGTCCACCACTGCGAGGCTGTGCGTTGAGCCAAGAAGGGAGTGCGGTGCCATGCAACTCTCAGCCGGTCGCCGTCCGGGTCGCTTGAGCGAAGTCATCGACTCGCTGCGGCATATGAGCCGGGACCGCGTCTTCGCGTTTCTGACCATTCTGCCATCCATCGTCCTGCTGGCGATCTTCGTCTACGGCTTTATCGGCCAGACGTTCCTCTGGTCTATGACCAACTGGGAAGGGCTGGACGCCTCGCAGAAAAGCTACATCGGGCTTGAAAACTACAAGAACCTGTTTAGCACGGCGCTCAACTACCGTTTTCGTCAGGAACTGGTCAACACCTTCTTCTTCACGGCGTTCTTTCTGGTGGGCTGCCTGTCGCTCGGGTTCCTGCTGGCGGTGCTGCTCGACCAGAGGATCCGGGGCGAGAGCTTCTTCCGCACGGTCTTTCTGTTCCCGATGGCGCTGTCCTTCGCCGTGACCGGCACGATCTGGCGCTGGCTGCTGAACCCACGCGGCGGCATCAACCAGCTCCCGACCATTTTCGGCGCCGACGCGTGGACGTTCTCGTGGCTGAACAACCGCCAGGCCTATACGTTCAACTGGCGCGAGGTCCCCACGCTGACGCTGGTGCTGATCCTGGCGCTGTTCGCCTTTGTGCTGATCCAGCAGATCGCCCGCCGCCACTTTTTGCGCGCGATCTTTTACGGCGTGCCGATCACGATCTTCGTCGCCTGGATCGTTTCGGATTTCCTGACCTGGGACGACGCCAAGCCGACCATGCATGGGAAGTTCAACTGGCAGGATGTGCCGCAGTACGTCCTGGCGACGATCGTAGTGGGGCTGCTGGCGGTGGTGATTAACCGGCTCTGGAACGGCCACCGGCGTGGGGCGATAATCTTTGGCATTCCCGCCGGGTTGTTCTTGCTCGCTTATGTGTTCGGCGCAGCGGACCGCTTCCCGAATGTCGACTACCGCGAGGATTTCGGGTTCAATCTGGCGCTGCTGGGCATCATCCTGGCGGCGGTGTGGCAGATGTCCGGCTACACGATGGCGATGTATCTGGCGGGCATCCGGGGCATTTCGGAAGATCTGCGCGAGGCAGCGCGTGTGGACGGCTGCAGTGAGATTCAGGTCTACACCAAGATTATCCTGCCGCTGCTGCGCCCGATCACGCTGAGCGCCGCGATCGTGCTGGGGCACATCTCGCTGAAAGTCTTCGACCTCATCTTCGCCATGGCCGGCACGGACTATCTGCCGGTCAGCGTGCCCGGCGTACAGGTGTACGTGACGATGTTCCGCAGCAACAAGTTCGCGGTCGGGTCCGCGATCGCGATCGTGCTGCTGGTGATGGTCGCCGTGGTCATCATCCCGTATCTGGCAACGGCGCTGCGCGGCGAGCACGAGGTCTAAGGGGGCAGCCATGGCGATGACGCAGATCGTCAACTGGGTGATTTTCGGCACGCTGGTTGGCAGCCTGGGCACCTATCTTCTCTACGACTATCTGCGCCGCGACGCGCAGGTGGGCGCACTGATCGGGGCGCTGATCGGCGCCGTGGGGAACCTGGTGCTGCTTGTTCCGTTTTGGGCCTATCTGGCCTGGCGCGGTCCGCAGCCGGCGCGAGTGCCCGCCGGGTCGGTGGGGCTGGCAACGGCCCTCGCCAGGCGGCCCGAGCCGCGCCGCCTGCCCTTCCAGCCGGGCAAGCTGGTCCGTCTGCTGATCTATGTCTTCCTGGTCTTGATGGTGCTCGTCTTCCTGATGCCGGTTTACACGGTCGTGATGACGAGCCTGAAAACGCCGGATGCGGCCGGGCAGCTCAACCAGGTCTGGCAGCCGCCGCAGACGGTCAACTGGGCCAGCTACCGCGAGGCGCTGGACATGCTCGGCCCCAAGCTGCGCAACAGCTTTGTGCTGACCATCTCGGCGACGATCATTTCGGCGATGATGGGATCGATGAACGGCTATGTGCTGTCCAAGTGGCGCTTTCCGGGGGCGAACGTCGTCTTCCCGCTGATGCTGTTTGGGATGTTCATCCCCTACCAGAGCATCCTGATCCCGCTGTTCCAGTTCATGCAGAGCGTCAATCTGGGCGGCTCGCTGATCGGGCTGATCATGGCTCATGTCGTCTACGGTCTGCCGATCACAACGCTGATCTTCCGCAATTATTATGTCGAGGTCCCAACCGATCTGATCGAAGCGGGTGCCATCGACGGAGCCGGATTCTTCGGCATCTACCGCTGGATTGTGTTCCCGCTCTCGCTGCCGGGCTTCGTGGTTGTGATCATCTGGCAGTTCACGCAGATCTGGAACGAATTTCTGTTCGCCGTCACGCTGACCAACCAAGCGTCGCAGCCGATCACGGTCGCGCTGGCGCTGCTGGCGGGCGGCGAGGCGGTCAAGTGGAACCTGCCGATGGCCGGCGCGGTGCTGGCCGCGCTGCCGACGCTGGCGGTCTATATCTTCCTGGGTCGCTACTTCATCCGGGGGCTGATGGCCGGTTCGGTCAAGGGCTAGCGAAGAAGGGCGCAAAGCAGCGAAAAGCAGCAAAAATAATACAGCAAAAAACAGCGAAGAGCAGCAGAGAACAGCACAGGGCGGCACCGGAACGGAAAAAGCGCGAGGGCGGGCCAAGGCCCGCGGACTGTACCGAACGGCGGCGTTCCGGCATCAAGCGCAGAAGCTACGCCTTGCATCGCAAAAAACGGGGTGCGCTCCGAACCGGGCGCACCCCTGTTGTCTCACTGCCTTCCGCGCCGCTGCTACTCTTGTATCGATTTGCGGCTGCTCGACTGCTTGCGCGTCGTCTTCTTGCCCGACGTCTTCTTTGTCGTCGAGCGCTTCGTGGCCGGTCGCTTGCCGGTCGACTTGCTGTCAGACGGCGTGTCACCCGACTTCCGGCTGTTCGCTTTGCGCTTGGTGGCGGGCTTGCTCGCTTTTTCCGCCAGCAGCGCCACCGCGTCCTCCAGCGTGATCGTGTTGGCGTCCATCCCCCTGGGCAGCGAAGCGTTGGTT
>DYEN01000340.1 GCA_020725705.1 Anaerolinea sp. | reverse complement strand
TGCTGTACGGACGGCGGCGCAGGGCCTCGGTGAGCTGGCCCGCGTCCTCGTAGCCCACATAACCGGGCGGCGCGCCCGTCAGCCGGGCGACGGTGTGGCGCTCCATAAACTCGCTCATGTCGAGCTGGATCAGCGCGTCTTCGCTGCCGAACATGAACTCGGCCAGCGCCTTGGTCAGCTCGGTCTTGCCCACGCCGGTCGGCCCGAGGAAGATAAACGATCCGATGGGCCGGCGCGGGTCTTTGAGGCCGGCACGCGCGCGGCGGACCGCCTTGCTGATCGCCTCGATGGCTTCGTGCTGGCCGACGATGCGCTTGTGCAGCTCCTCTTCCATGCGCAGCAGGCGTTCGGACTCTTCTTCCGCGATGCTGGTCACCGGGATGCCGGTCCACATGCCGACCACTTCGGCGACGTCCTCGGCGGTCAGGCGCGCCCGGTTGGTCTCGGGGTTCCAGTGCGCGCGGAAGCTTTCCATCTCCTGCTCCAGCTCGGCGATCTGCTGCAGCGCGCTTTCGCGCTCTTCTTCGGTGAGCGTATCGCGCATCAACTCGAAGTCTTCGCGCGCGGTCGCCAGCTCTGCTTCCAGCCGCTTAACACGCGAGGACTCGGGCGACTTGTACATCCGCACGCGGCTCGCCCCCTCGTCGATCAGGTCGATGGCCTTGTCCGGCAGGAAGCGGTCCGGCACATAGCGCGCCGAGAGCGTGGCCGCGGCCTCGATCGCCTCGTCGGTGATCTCCAGGTCGTGGTGCTCCTCGTACGGCTTGCGGATGCCGTGCAGGATCTCGATAGTTTCCTCGATGGTCGGCTCTTCGACCATCACCTTCTGGAAGCGGCGCTCGAGCGCCGCGTCGTTCTCGATATTGCGGCGGTATTCGTCCAGCGTGGTCGCGCCGATGCATTGAAGCTCGCCGCGTGCCAGGGCCGGCTTGAGGATGTTGGCTGCGTCGACGCTGCTGCCCGCCGAACCGGCGCCCACCAGCATGTGCACCTCGTCGATGAACAGAATGCTGTCGGACTGCTTCAGCTCTTCGATGACACGCTTGAGACGCTCCTCGAACTGGCCGCGGTACATGGTCCCAGCCACCAGCGAGCCGACGTCAAGCTGCAACACGCGCTTGCCGAGCAGCGGCGCGGGCGCGTCGCGGTTTACGATGCGCTGTGCCAGCCCTTCGACAATCGCGGTCTTGCCGACGCCCGGCTCCCCGATCAGGGCCGGGTTGTTCTTCTGGCGACGGCTGAGAATCTGGATAACACGCTCGATCTCCATCTGGCGGCCGATCACCGGATCGAGCTTGCCTTCTTCGGCCAGCGCGGTGAGGTCGGTCGCCAGTTGATCGACCAGCGGCGTCTTGACATTGGGCCGGTTCTGGCGCTCCTGCGGACCCTCGAGCGAGCGGCGGACGGTCTGCGGCGGGCTTTCCTGCAGCACGCGCTTGGTCTGGCGGCGGATCTCGTCCGGGCTGATCTTCAGCTCCCGGAACACGTCCATCGCCACCCCTTCCGAATGCCGCACCAGCCCCAACAGCAAATGCTCCGTCCCAATGTAGTGATGCCCCATCCGCCGGGCTTCATCCACCGCCAGCTCCAAGACCTTCTTCGTCGCCGGCGCCAGGTCCATGCGGGTCACGCCCGTGCGCTTCTGCGCGCTGGTCATCTTCTCGACCAACTGCTCAACACGGTTGGGGTCCAACCCCAGCTCGCGCAGGACGCGTCCTGCCACCCCACCGTCCTCGCGCATCAGCCCCAGCAGCAGGTGCTCGGTGCCGATGTAGCTGTGCTGCATCCGCTCGGCTTCTTCCTGGGCCAGGCTCAGGACGCGTCGGGCGCGTTGGGTGAAACGCTCCATTTTGTCTGACATGTCTCTGTCCAACACCTCTGGCTCTCCTCTCCCTGGCGCGCGTGTTAAGGAGTCTCGGCTGGGCGCGGCTAGTCGAGGGGTTTGCGGGCGGCAAACAGGCTGAGATGGTCCAGGTCGGCGGCCTCCAGCACGATCCAGCCGGGGAAATACGCCGGCAGTTCGCCGTGTTGCAGGACGCGCTCCGGATCGGTGTCGGGATGCTGTACCAGGTGGCCGGTGTTGAGCGTCTGGTAGATCACCACACCGCCCGGCCGCACCCGCTCGCGAATGGCAGGGAACAGCGAGCGA
>DYEN01000339.1 GCA_020725705.1 Anaerolinea sp. | reverse complement strand
GCCGTAATGGTGAGCCGCCAGGTCTTCCTCGCTGGTGCGGTAGTAGATTTGCAGCCAGAGCCGCCCTTCAGTCATAGCGCGCACCCAGAAGCGCTGCCCTTCCACCAGCCCACCCAGGCGGCGGCTGTTTTCGCTGGGGGCGATGCGCACGTTGACGTTGGCTTTGGCCTGACCGATGCACACATCCGTCAGGTTGACTTCCACGCCGTCCGGACTCAGCCGCTCGGCCTGGGCGGGCAGGGGAGCGCCGGCCGGTACGCTGACGAACTCGTGGGGACCGATCTGCAACGCGTCCGGGCCTGTGCCGCCGACCTCGGCGCGCCCTTCGGTGACGATCAGCGTGCTGGTCTCGTCGTCGGCCACGCGCAGCTCGAAGCGCCCCTGGTGCAGGTACACGGTGAATGCGGGCAGGGCCACTTGCCATACGCTGGCGCCGCCCGCCGCGCCGATCTCGCCGATGCCCAGGCGAAGCTGGCCGCTATCCTGCGCGATGAGGACATGAAAGCCGCTCTCGCGGTCGCCGTCGAATTCTTTGAGCGTCATCCGGGTGTTCGGCCCCACCGCGAACTCGGTCCCGTCGGGCAGCCAGGTGACCAGCGCGACGCCGGTCTCATTGGTGCGCAGGCGCTCGCCGACCGAGATCGTGGTCGGCATGCCGATGCGCGTTTCGCTGCCGTCTGCCGGAGTCAGGAAGATTTCCGGGCTGATGATGTTGATCGCGCCGCGCTCAGGTTCTTGGGCCTGCACGGCTGGCCCGGAGAAGGCGTTGAAGGCTGCCAGGATGATCACCGCCGGAATCAGGCGAAGGGGATGTCGCTGCATCATGCGCATATCCTCACTTTACGCGGCTGCCACAGCAGCCGCGCACCAGGAGTCTGAACTATACGGCGCCACGCTGCTGCCCGCGTTCCGCGCCGCAAGCACCTGTTCGGGGCAGCAGGACCGCGGCTCGCCGCGCTCCCTGCGCATTGTAGACGGATCCGCGCCGGCTATCAATCCCCGGTTTGGGCCGGCGCAGCGGACTCCGGCG
>DYEN01000338.1 GCA_020725705.1 Anaerolinea sp. | reverse complement strand
CTGTTCTTCGCTGCTCTTTGCTGTTCTTTCGCTGCATTTTGCTTTAGAATAACGCTCGCAAACGGGGGAGCGGTTGCCCGGACGTGATAGGGCCAACCGTTCTTTGCGTATAAGGGAATATCGGGCATGCTCGGAGCCACGCCCATCTGTAGGCCATTCCCCATGCGCTTTTTGGGGAAGCCTCCCCGCCGCTAAAGGAGCGCCATGCAGGCTCGTCGCCATTATCCGCGCCGGATTGCCCGGCTGGCCGAAGGTGTCCGCGAGCTGCGGCGCACGCCGGTGCGTTTTGCGCTACGCCTGGCGACGGCGCGGCTGATTACGCAGTGGCGCTCGCTGCTGACGATCATCGCCGGGGCGGTCCTCAGCGCGTCGATCGGGGCGCTGGTGCCGCTCTACACGACGGCGGTCGCGCAGGTCGGCATGACGCAGCGCCTGGACGCCCAGCCACGCCAGGACGTCCACGTTCAGGCGAGTATCAGCCTGCGCGCCAGCCAGTGGGCCGGGCGCGGCGGGTTGGAGTCGCGCGCAGATGCCGCGACAGCGCTCACCGAAGACCTGGTGCAGCAGGACCTGGGCGCCATCGAGGGCTGGGTGAGCCGCGTGGTGTCGTACCTGGAAACCGAGGCGATGGGCCTGTCGCTGGTCGAGCCGGATGCTGCCGAGCCGATCCCGCTGCTCGGCGTGCGGGCGCGGCTCGGTGCGTACGAGGGCTGGGAGCAGCAGGTGCGTGTGGTCAGCGGGCGGCTGCCGCAGACGCCGCCGTCGGACGACGAGACGATGGAGATCGCCATCGGGCTGAACGTCGCCAACGAGCTAAACCTGGAAGCCGGCGATGTGTTGCGGCTCGACCAGGGCATGAACTACCAGGGGCAGACCGGCAGGGGTCACCCGACCAGCATCCCCTTTATGGCGCGGATCGCCGGGGTGGTCGCCCCGCTGGACGAGCGGGCGCCGTACTGGATGGACCCCTCGCCCCTGCGCCTGCTCGACCGCCAGGCCGGGACCGGCCCGTGGGATTACGAGTTCGTCGCGCTGGCCTCGCGCGAAGATGTGTTGCGCGCTGCGACCGGCTTTCTGCCCGACACGCCGACCAAGATCGGCTGGCGTGTGCTGTTTGCGCACGATAACCTTCCCTTCTCGCGGCTGGATACCGCTCGCGAGGCGCTGCGCCGGTTCAAGGCCAACATGGACTATACCTTCCGCGAGTCCGTGCTGCCCAGCGTGGCCGAACAGCAGGCAGGGACGGCCCGGCCCGGCCTGGCTTTCACCTACGGCACGCGCCTGATCGATTACGATCCCATCCGCAAAGACCGCGACAACGGGATCCTGCTGGCTTATGCGCGCGAGGTGGAGCTGCTCGACGCGCCGTTCGGGCTGCTGCTGCTTCAGGTGGGCGCGCTGGTGCTGTTCTTCCTGATGGTGACGGCGGCGCTGGTCCGGCGTGGCGAGCGGCGCGAGATCGCCATGCTGCAAAGCCGCGGCGCGTGGGACAGCCAGATCGTGTTGCTGCGCGGGATTGAGGCGCTGCTGATCTGCGTGTTGGCTGCGCTGGCCGCGCCGTTCCTGGCGCAGCGGTTGCTGATCGCGCTCGGTCCGGCGGTTGGCAACACGGACGAGTTTCCGCTGCCGCTTACGCAGGATGTGTTTCTGTATGCCGGGCTGGCGTCCGCGGTGACGTGGATCGCGCTGGTGGCGACGCTACGTCCGGTGCTGCGCCTGCCGCTGGTCTTGGCCGGGGGCGCGGCAGCGCGCAGCGGGCACCAGCACTGGTGGCAGCGCGTCTATCTGGACGTGCTGCTGGCATTGGTGGGTGTGGGCGCGCTGTGGCTGCTGGTGCGGCGTGGCTCGCCGCTGGCGGACGTGAATCTGGGCGGCGAACAGGCCGACCCGCTGATGCTTATGGCCCCGGCGCTGCTCTTTCTGGCGTTGGGCAGTCTGGCGTTGCGCGTCTTTCCGGCGTTGGCGGCTCTTGCGGCGCGGGCGGCTGCCGCCGGGCGTGGGCTGGTGAGTGCGCTGGCTGCGTGGCAGCTCAGCCGCGAGCCGGTTCACTACGGGCGCATCACCTTCCTGCTGGCGTTGGCGATCGGAATCGGGTGGTTCGCGACCAGCTTCCGCGCTACGCTGACCAACAGCCATATCGATCAGGCGCGTTACCGCGTGGGAACCGACCTGCGCATCATCGAACGCGACACACGCTTGAACGCCAACCGCGCGCGCCCCGCCGCCTTCTACCGGGCACATGCGAGCATCACCGCGGCCAGCGCCGCCTTTCGCGTGATCAATGCCAACCTCAGCACCGGGCTGGCAGGGGAGCTACGCGGCGACATTCTGGCGGTTGACCCGGCAACCTTCGGCGGCGTGCCGTACTGGCGGGACGATCTGGGAACGCTCGCCGGCCTGAACGCCCCGGACAGCGCGGCGGATATCCCGCCGGTGGGCGAGGTATTGCCGCTCGTGCCGGAGCGGATCGGGCTGTGGCTGCGCTTCGAAACCGGCGGCGTTGGGTTCTCGCGCGAGGCGGTCTTTCGCGCCGACGTGGAGCGGCTGACCCAGCGCGCCGACTTCGGCATCCGCCTGCTGGACGGGGCCGGAGCGTGGGTGATCGCGCCGCTGGAGCCGGTCGAGATCGAGCTGCTGCGTGCCGGAACGGACGCCCCCGGCCTGAGCGGGCGCGCGTTTGTGTCCAGCGGGTGGGTGTACTACGAGGCGGACCTGGGCGCGCTGAAGTACGAGCCGGTGGGACCGCTGCGGCTGGTGTCGATCTTCTGGGACTATCGCAGCCCGAACAGCCAGGGTGGCGAGCGCGGGATGCGCCTGACGCTGGCGGACATGTCGCTGATCGGCGCGGATGGAACGGCGCAGGCGTTTCCGATCTTCGCCTCGGGAGACTGGGAGTTCAGCTATGACCGTGGCGCGACGGTGACTCCGCGCGGCCGGGCGGGGTGGGCGCTGCCCGCCGAGCGCGCCGACGCCGTGTATTTCAGTTGGGACCAGGACGCGGAACGCACCATCGTCGGCGCGCTGCTGAACTACCCCGACCGCGGTCCGATTGACGCGATTATCAGCCGCCGGGTGCAGCAGGAAAATGGCCTGGTGGTGGGGCCGGACGCGCCGCCGTTCCAGCTTCTCAACATTGAGCGCGTCAACCCCACCTTCCGCGCGGTGCAGGTGACCGACTATTACCCCACGCTATACGACCGCGTGCCCAGCGAGGACGTGCCGAAAGGCAGTTCGTTCATGGTTGTCGATGTGCACGAGCTGCTCTACCGGCTCAACCGCCGCCCCAGCGCCGCGTATTACGCCGATGAAGTCTGGCTGCGGCTGGGGGACGGCATCGACGCGCAGGACGCGGACGCGGTGCGCGCCATCCTACGCGATCTGGACGACGCCGAAGGCAGCGGTGCCGTGATCGTGAGCGCCGTGTCGTTGGCCGGGGAGCTGGGCCGCCTGCGCACCAACCCGCTCGGCCTGGGGCTGCTGGGGCTGATGTATCTGGCGTTTTTGATGGCGCTGGCGCTGAGCGTGGTCGGCCTGCTGACCTACGCCGCGCTGACCGCTCAGGCGCGCCGGACCGAGTTCGGCGTGCTGCGCGCGCTGGGCCTGTCGCCGTTGCGGGTGGTCGGCGGGCTGGCGCTGGAGCAGGCGTTCGTCATGGTGATCGCGGCGCTGCTGGGATCGGTGCTGGGCTGGGTGCTGGCGAGTCAGATCGTGCCGACGCTGGCGCTGGGCGCGACCGGCGAGTCGGTCATCCCGCCGTTTGTGATGCGGGTCGAGGCAAGCCGCCTGGCCGCGTATGCCCTGATGATGCTCGGCGTGCTGGGCGTGGTGCTGGCTTCGAGCCTGCTGCTGGTCCGGCAGTTGTCGCTGGCGCGCACGCTGCGCCTGGGCGAGGAATAGGCCGCTATGACGCCTGGGCTGATCCTCAAACGCATGCGCCGCAACGCGCCCTCGCTGGCGATCCTGCTGCTGGCGGTTTGCCTGCTGACCGGGTTCTTCGCGCTGGGGCCGTTCTATGTCCGGGCGGTGACCGATGTCGGCTTGCGCTACGAGCTGGACCACGCCCCGCGCCAGAGCAAGCAGATCAGCCTGATCGTCGATGACGAGCCGCTGACGCCGGAATCGTTCGAGGTGGTGCGCCAGGAACTGGGCGCGTTGGCGGTGGGTTATCGCCACTATATCCGCGCCGACTACACCGCGCCGACCTCGGAGCAGGGGTTCGAGCAGGGGCTGGCGACCGGCGCCTACCTGTACCGCTATGGCGAGCCGGTGACGCCCACCTCGCCGCGCATCAACGCCGCGCTGCAACCGTTCGCCTTCGAGCGGATGCCGGACCTGCTGGAACTGGTCGAGGGGCGCTGGCCGCGCCGGCTCCCGCCGCCGTCCGAGGTCGATCCCGCCGGCCTGAGCGACGCCGAGCAGCAGGCGCGGCAGATCGGGATCTACACGCGCGGGCAGGTCGAGGCCGTCGTCACCGCGCGCGTGGCGGAGCGATCCGGTTTGGAGCCGGGGAGCCGGCTGGTGGCGGGCACCCTGCGCCCGGACGGCTCGGGACGGCTGGCAGCGGTCGTGATCACGGGCATCGTCCAGCCGAAGAACCCCGCCGATCCGTTCTGGGAAGGCAACCGCAATTTTCTCGAAGGCTCGGATGTCGAGATCGGGCTGGGGCAGTTCCGCTACGATTACGGCTTCGCGACGTTGCCTGAGGCGTACACCGACTGGCTGCGCGAGGTCGTTCCCGGCAGCAGCTACATCTACCTGATCGATACGAACACGGACGCCATCAGTGCCGGGAACCTCCACGACGTCAACCGGCGGCTGCAGGTGCTCCAGAACCGGCTGAGCGCCTATCACCCCGGCCTGTCGGTGCTGAGCGGGCTGACGGTGCTTCTCAGCCGCTTCTCGACCGACGTCAGCCAGACGCAGGGGCCGATCATCCTGCTCTCCGGCGCGATCCTGGTGCTGATGCTCTATCATCTGGTCAACACCGTCGCGCTGGTGCTGGAGCAGCAGGGAGCGGAATGGAGCACGATCGCCAGCCGAGGCGGGAGCGTGCCGCAGCTTGTCGCCATGCAAGCTGCCAGCGTTGGGCTGCTGGCGCTGATCGGGAGCGCTGCCGGGCCGCTGTTCAGCCTGGGCTTCATGCATCTTTTGGAACGCTTCGGGCCGCTGGCGCGGGCTTTGGGTGGGCGCCCGCTCGGCGCCACGGCGATCCCGGATGTGTCGCTGTACCTCAGCGCGGCGGCGGGGGCTGCGTCTGCGCTGGTGTTGACTCTGCCCGCAATCCCGGCGGCGCAGCGCAGCCTGCTGCGGCTCAAGCAGCTTGTCTCGCGCCCCCCGGTCACGCCCGCCTGGACGCGCTATCTGCTGGATGTGGCGCTGCTGGTGCTCGGCGTGGCGTTCATGCTGCGGTTGTATTACCTGGTGGGCGGCGACCTGGGCGATCTGCTCCACAACCTGATCGCGGCTCCGCGCGACGTCGTCGCGCTGATCG
>DYEN01000337.1 GCA_020725705.1 Anaerolinea sp. | reverse complement strand
GCCGGGCATCCGCTCCATTTCGCCGTGGGATGTGGAGCCGGACGAGCTGGACGGGTACTACATCGAGATCGCGCCACACGTGGCGGGGTGTCGCTTCCAGGACTGCACGCACGCGCACGAACCCGGCTGTGCCGTGCGCGCGGCGGTGGCGCGCGGAGAGATCTCGCCCGAGCGGTACGACAGCTATCTGCGCCTGCGCGAGGAACTGGAAGAACAGTACGTGTATTGAGCAAGGAACAGCAAAAAGCAGCGAGAGGCAGCAAGGAGCAGTAAAGAACAGCGAAGAACAGCAAGAGCAGCTAAGAGGCTGCTTTCCGCTGCCCTTAGCTGCTTTCTGCTGCCTTGAGCTGTTTTCCGCTGCTTTTCGCTGTCTTTCGCCGCTTTTAGCCCGTCACACGGAACGGGACGGTGTACGGCTGCTGGAGCCAGTTACCATCCTTGCCCACGATCACCAGTTGTAGCACATACTCGCCGGGCGGCAGCGCGTAGGGACCGATTCGCTCCAGCACACCGTTGGCCACACCCTCGCGGTGGATATCGTTGATCGTCTGGAACTCCGCAAACGGCCCACCCCGGATCTCGACCTTGTAGTATTCGGCCTGCTGCGGTGTGAACATCGCGCTGCCGATGATGTCGATGGGCTGCGAGGCGTGGATCTCCTGGCCGGGTGTGGGCGAGACGATGTTCGCCACCACGACCGGGCTGCCCCCACCGGGCGGCATCGAGAGCATCTGCTCGTTGCAGGCGTACTGCGGCAGAATCGCGACTCCGGCGGCCTGCGCCCAGCGCCGCGCGTAGAAGGCATCATCGGGGTCGGGCGGCGGCGCGATGAAAAGCTGCTCTTGCACGCCGGGAACCTGGTTGGCGACCTCGATCGGCACCTGGCAGTAGCGCGGCGGCACCGTCTTGCCGCTGGTGTCTGCCGCGGCAATGGCATTCGCCAGCTCCGGCGCGACGGGATAAACCGCCACGCGGATCAGGCCCGGCTCGATCTCGACCGGCTGCGGGCCGTTGGCGGACGTCTGTGGGGGCGGCGTCGGCGGTTGGGGCACCAGGTTGCCCGACGCATCCGGCGCGGCGGGCGGGCTGTCGAACATCCACTCGAACGGGCCGGGCGTGCAGCTCAGGGCCGGGTCACGCAGCGACGTGCGCGAGATATTGCACAACTGGCGCCGGCTGAGTCCGCCCGGCGGCTGAAGGTGCGCGTCATCCGGCAGGCGCTGGCCCAGTTTGTTGAGCAAAGTTTGGTTGGCGTAGATGCCCGTGATCACGTCGTGCCAGATCGGGGCCGCGCCGTCCAGGCCGGAGATGTTGACCATCGGGGCGTTGTCCGTGTTGCCTGCCCACACGCCGACCGCGATATTGCGCGTGTAGCCGACCGTCCAGTTGTCGCGGAAGTCGTTGGTAGTGCCGGTCTTGACCGAGGTCGGCAGGCCGGGCGTGTTGAGCGGGCTGTTGGCGCCCATCGCCGGGGTGCGCGCCGCGTTGTCGGCCAGAATGTCGCTCAGCACGAACGCGATGCGCGGGTCGAGCACCTGGCGCCCGTCTGCGTTGAAAGTGCGCGAGCGCTCGGTCAGGCGAGCGCCGGGCGGGCAGCTCTGCTGGTACTCGTAGAGGATCTCGTTGCTCGAATTGGTGATGCACCGGATCGCCCGGTGTGGCACGTAGACTCCGCCGTTCGCCAGGACGGAATAGGCGGTCGTCAGTTCCAGGGGCGAGACTTCGCCGCCGCCCAGCGTCAGCGACAGGCCGTAGTGCGACGCATCGTTGCCCAGGCTGGTCACGCCCACGCGGCTCATCATCCACAGCAGATAGTCTACCCCCACGAAGCGCAGGGTCTGCACAGCCGGGATGTTGTACGAGTTGGCGAGCGCTTCGCGCAGGCGCACCGGGCCGTGGAAAGTGCGGTCGTAGTTGACCGGCACGTAGGGTTGCTGGCCGGGCACGCCGATGCGCACTTCGGTATCCCAGATGACCTGGGCGGTGGACCAGCCTTTCTCAAGGGCCGCGGCATAGGTGAAGGGCTTCATGGCGCTGCCGGGCTGGCGGGCCGCCGTCGTCATGTTGACGTTGCCGTCAATCGATTCGTCGTCGTAGTTGACGCTGCCCACCATCGCCAGGATCTCGCCGGTGTCCGGCCGCATGACGATCACCGAGGCGTTGTTCATGTTGTGCGCGGCTTTGAGCTGCGCGACCTGCCGCCGGGCGATGTCTTCCGCCAGGCGCTGGTAGTCCATGTCCAGCGTGGTATAGACGCGCAGGCCGCCCCCCGCGATCACCTTGCGGATCTGTTCCTGGCTGAAACCCAGCTCGCGCACCAGCAGCGTTTCGAGCGCGTCCTGCGCGTAGACGACAAAGTGCGGCGCGCGGTCCAGGCGGATGGAGCGGTGCGCATAGTTCAGCGGCTCGGCGTAGGCGGCGTTCGCCTCGGCCTGGGTGATGTAGCCTTCCTTGACCATCAGATCGAGCACCAGCCGGCGCCGTTCCATCACACGCCGCTGGACGCTTGGGTCGGGGTTGAGCGGGTCGAGATCGGCGGGCGCCTGGGGTAGGCCGGCCAGCAGCGCAGCCTCGCCCAGCGTTAGCTCGGCAGCGGGCTTGCCAAAGTACGTCTGCGCCGCGGCCTCGATGCCATACGCCAGATTGCCGTAGTAGATCTCGTTCAGGTACATCTCCAGAATCTGATCCTTGCCCATCTTCTGGGTCAGGATCATTGCCAGTAGCGCCTCGTCGATCTTGCGGTTAAGCGTCTGCTCGTTGCGGTATTGCACGTCGAACAGCGTGTTGCGGATCAATTGCTGCGTGATCGTGCTACCGCCGGACACGATGTATCCGTAGCGCACGTACTGCGCGGCGGCACGGATGATGCTGGGGATGTCGATGCCCTCGTTGTGGTAGAACGTGTTGTCTTCAATCGAGATCGTTGCGTCGATGACGTGCTGCGGGATTTGCGCAAGCGGGATGCGGGTGCGCAGACCCTCGTCGAAGACCTGGTACAGTTCCTGCCCGTTTCGGTCGTAGATCACGGTTGTTTCGAACGAGGGCGAGTCGGCCAGCGTCCCCAGCCGGGCGATCTGCTCTTCGAGCTTGTTGCTGTAGTGGTCGTAGACCAGCCAGGCCGTTACCAGGAAGCCGATCAGAGTCACCGCCAGGATGCCCATGCAGCCCAGCACGATCCCCGGCCCAAGCGCCATCCCGCGGCGCCGGACACGGCGCGCACGGCGCGGAGCCGCGCCCTGCACCGGGCCGGGTGGCATGGGCAGCGCCGGATAGCCGGGGGCGGCAGGCGGCGGATAGGCTGCCGCACGGGGTGGGCGCTGACCTTTGGCCGGGCGGCGCGCTGAGCGACCGGGTGCCAGCCGGTGATTGGGCGGCTGTTGAGGCTTACGAGGCGAATTCATCACAGTGAGTTCTCCCGGCCAGGGCATGTGCCCTGCCGTTGCTTCCGATCACATTCTCGCACTGCTACCAATACATGCTCGCTGGTGCCGGCGCGCGGGCCGCGCTTTCCGCTGAACGTCAGTCCGGGCGGCCCGTCGCCGGGTGGACAGCCGTCACGAGTTGGCGGTGGCGGCTGCTTCACTTCGATTGTGTGGATTCTAACACGCGGAAATAAACGCCCGCTAGGCCACCACCCTACGTCCGCGTGACGATTGGGGGATGGCCGGCGGGCGCTGATGAGCAGCCCGGCACGGGCACGGGGATCAGGCGCGCTTGTCGGCAGCCGGACCTTCGTCGTAGAAAGCGTCGATGGCCTCGAAAACGCGCGAGCGGAAGGCATCCGGCGAATCCACGTCGTGCATCACGATCTCGGTCGCCGAGCTGCCTGCCGTCTCGATCCGGATGTCGCCCAGGCCGAACATCCGGCGGAAGAACCCGTACGAGATGGAGATATCCTGGACCTGGTTGAGCGGGACGGCGCGCTCGTGCTTGACGAACACCCCTTGCCGGCGGATGATCGAGCGCGGCGTGAGAGCCAGGATATTGTTACGCCACCACAGCAGCCAGATGCCCAGCGTGGCAATCGCCCGGATCCAGAACCAGGGGTGGCGCTTGCTCTCACGAAGAACCATGATCGTCTCTTCCATCGCGGGTTTCCTCCTCAAAAGCATGGGACGAAATGAGCTGCCTGCGCTTGGGTGGTTCGTTGACACGGAAAAAGCGCGCGATAGCGACCACCGCCGCCGAAAACCCCAGGCCCACCACTACCCCGGCTAGGACGGCCTGCGCGGTGTAGACGTTCTCGTTGGTGAAGGCGAAGGCCATGACAAACGCCAGGTTCAGCACGCCGCCGGCCAGCAGCAGCGAGAACGTCGGCGCCCAGGCGCGGCGTACCGCGACATATAGAACGGCCAGCGTGATCGCGAACAGCGCCAGAAAAACCACCCCGGCGGCTTGCATACGTTGCTCTCCTTTTCAGCGCGGGCATGCGACCGCCGAGACAGCGCGCCCCGCCTTGCTCGACGCGTGATTGCAGACCTCGATCCAAGTGTAGTCTAAACCGGCGTTTTGCCAAGCGGATTCGCCCGCGCCTGGGGCGCAGCGGCCCGGCCCGCCCGCCGTTTCCACGGTTGACCCCCCCTACCGATCATGCTATACTAGCGCCGCGTCTGGGGAAGTCCCGGATTGCCGCCTGGAGGGATGGCCGAGTGGCTTAAGGCGGTGGTCTTGAAAACCATTGAGGCGCTCTGCGTCTCCGGGGGTTCGAATCCCTCTCCCTCCGCCTCGACGGGTACCTCAAGTGGGGAGGTGCCAGAGTGGACGATTGGGGCCGCCTGCTAAGCGGTTAACCGGCTTTAAACCGGTTCGCAGGTTCGAATCCTGTCCTCCCCGCCAAACAAAACGCCGCGATGGGTTGCCATCGCGGCGCTGTTTTTGTGAGTGGTCAGTACGGCTGGCCGTCGAAGTGATGGTAGGCACCGGGCAGCAGGTCGCGCGCGCGGACCTTGCACACCTGTCCCTCGTATTCCACGATGACCATCATCTCCGGCGCGTAGTCGATCATCATCTGGCGGCAGTTGCCGCACGGGTTGAGCACGTAGCCCGGCTCGTCCCTGCCCCCGACGGCGACGATCGTCTCGAACGCGCGCTCCCCCGCGGTGATCGCGGCGCCCAGCGCGATCGGCTCGGCGCACGGCCCCGCCGCGCACGCCTCGATATTGACGCCCGTGTAGATCCGGCCCGAGGCCGCCCGTATCGCCGCCCCGACGGTGTGGCGCTCCTCGTGATACGCCCGCAGAAGCGTCTCGCGGGCGGCGGCCAGCAGCGCATGGTCGGTTTCATCCAGTGGATAGGTGATCATGAGTGACTCAGCCCCGTTTACTCTTGTGCTCCTGGCTGTCGGACGCGGCCAGGCGCGAGGCGTCGCGCTTGCGCGAGCTGTAGACCACCGGCCCGGTGAACAGGTGCTCGTCGCGCTTTGACCCGGACTTCAGCGCGCGGCGCAGCGTAAAGGGCCGCGCCAGCAACAGCAGCCCCAGCCCGATCAGCAACAGCGGCCACCAGGCGCCGCCCAGCCCGCCGAGGCGCGCCAGCTCCATCAACACGCCGAGCACCACAAACGCCGCCCCGCCGACCAGCACAAACACGCGCCCCAACGACTCAAACGCCGGATCGTCCAACAGCCGTCCCATCATCGCCAACCCCAGACCAAGAAAGACGCCGTACAGCGTCCAGGCGTAGGCCCAGCTTGACCAGTAACCCGTCAGGTTCTGGATCAGCAGCATCACGCCCGTCCCGGTGATGATCATACCGGGGATGGCAAACGGGGCGCCGGACCGGCCACCCCCGGCTGCCAGTCCCAGAAAGATCAGGCCGGGCACCACGACGAACATGGGCCAGAGCGTCCCGATCCCCAACCAGAACGCGGCCCCCAGCGCGATCAGCCCCACCGCGATCCAGGCGCGGACCCGGCTCCTGTCAGGTCGATTGCCCATTCCCATCCGCTCCTCAATAACCACTTTCCAGCGCACCCATGCGCCGCTATTCCCTAATACGCACTGCCGCGCGAAAGGTTGTGCGCCGCCGGGCGCCGCGCGGGCGGGGATGATGTATAATCGGGGCCATCGTTCGCCCGCGCCCGCCGCCAGGGGCGGGCTTAGCCGCAGGGAGCAGGATGACCGAGCACCTGACCAACACCCCACCCCCAACCGTCGCGCCGCCCGTGACCATCCCGGAAGCCGGGTCGACCGAGATGCCCGCTTCGATCCAGTGGCGCTGCTTTCGCTGCGGCAGCACCGATCTGGCGTCGGCCTACCTGATCGACTACAGCGACAAATTCCGCCAGCTACAGCTTGCGCCGCGCGCGCTCAAGCTGGGGCGCATCTCGCGCCTGCTGCGCCCCTTTCGCCGCCTGATCAAGGTCAACGCCCAGGTCTGCCGCCACTGCGGCGCCGTCACGCTGGAAGTCAACCCGGACGAGTTCCTCGATCTCGAAGACCGCTACGGGCGGCGCTAGCCGGAGGCCCACGCTCGATCGCGATGCGTCGCACGCCAGCCTATGACCCCGCCCGCGATTATTACGCGATCCTGCAGATCGCGCCGGACGCGTCGCTCGACGCCATCCGCCGGGCGTACCGTCAGCGCGTGCGCGAACTGCACCCGGACCGGAATCCGGAGCGCGCTGATTGGGCAACCGAGCAGATCAAGCTGGTGAATGAAGCGTACAACGTGCTGCGCCACCCGGCCACCCGGCGCGAGTACGACCGCGCGCGCTGGCCGTTTGCACCGGGGGCGCCCGCCTCGCCGGGTGTGGCATCCCCCGGCCCGGATCCGGACCTGGCCTGGTGGGAGCAGGTGACCGTCCAGTCGGCCCGCCAGACTGCCTTCGACACCGCCTGGGAGACGACCCAGCGCGCCGGACCGGCCCCGATGTGGCTGGCGGTATC
>DYEN01000336.1 GCA_020725705.1 Anaerolinea sp. | reverse complement strand
TCTTCTTCAAGGGCTGTCCGCTGCGCTGCGCCTGGTGTCACAACCCGGAAAGCATCTCGCCCAAACCGCAGACGCAATGGTTTGCCGTGCGCTGTATCGGCTGCAACACCTGCCTGGAGGCCTGTCCCAATGGCTGCCTGAGCCGCGGCGCAGACGGTCTGCACATTGATCGGCAACGCTGCGAAGGCTGCGGCAAGTGCGCTCAGGTCTGCCCGGCCGGCGCGCTCGAATTGCTCGGCCGAACCGTCTCCTCGGAGGAACTCCTGCGCGAACTGCTCAAAGACCGCGCCTATTACGAAGCCTCCGGCGGCGGCGCGACCCTCTCCGGCGGCGAGCCGACCCTCCAGCCGGACTTTGCCGAGGCGCTGCTGCGCGGCCTGAAGGAACACGGCATCTCGACCGCCCTCGACACCTGCGGCTTGTGCTCAGAGCAAACCCTCGACCGTCTGCTGCCCTACACCGACCTGGTGTTGTTCGACATCAAACTGCTCGATCCGGCCGCCCACCGCCGCTTTACCGGCGCCTCCAACGAGCGGATTCTGAGCAACCTGCTGCACATCCTGGACTTCATCCGGCGGGCCGAGCGCCCTCCCGCCCTGTGGATTCGCACCCCGCTCATCCCCGCCGCCACCGACTCGGACGAAAACCTGCGCGCCATCGGCAGTTACCTGGCCGAACACCTCGACGGCGCCATCTCCCGCTGGGAGTTGTGCGCCTTCAACAACCTGTGCCGCGACCAGTACACCCGTCTCGGCCTGGAATGGGACTATGCTGGCCTGCCGCTGATGACCGCCGAGGAACTGGCGCGCTGCGAGCAGGTTGCCCGCTCCTCCGGTCTGCGCCCCGACCTTGTCCTGGCTACCGGCGCCACCCGCGCCCCTCAACTTGTGGAGAGTGAATCATGACCAACGTGTACCCCCTCACCTCGTTTTCAGAAGAAGACCAGCGTGCCACCCGCCCCGAGATGAAAATCGGCCTGCTGGCCACCCAAACCCCCGACGGACTGCCGCACATCAGCCTGCTTTCCTCGCTCATGGCCTGCGGGGAAAAAGAACTGTGTTTCGGCCAGTTCACCGAGGGCGATTCCAAGAAACACATCCTGCTCAACCCGCGCGTCGGCTTCCTCATCATGGGCCTCGACCGCACCCTGTGGCGCGGTCAGGCGGTCTACACCCGCTACGCCAAAGAAGGCCCGGAATACGACCACTACAACAACGTGCCGACGTTCCGCTACAACGCCTACTTCGGCGTGCATACCGTCTATTACTTCGACCTGGTGGCGCACACCGGCCGTCAGCCCTTGCCGATGGGCAAAATCATCCCCGCCGCCCTGACCACCATGCTGGCCCGGATGTTGGGAGGCAAAGACCGCCGCGCCGCCGTCCTCAACCCCTGGACGCGCGCCTTCTTCAACAAAATAGACAACCTGAAATTCCTGTCCTGGATCGGCGCAGACGGCTTCCCGCGCCTCGTCCCGGCCATTCAGGCCCAAAGCCTGGACGCCCGGCGGCTGATCTTCTCGCCCGCCGTCTATGCCGACGAACTGGCCGAAATCCCGTCCGGCGCGCCGCTGGCCGTCTTCGGCATGGCGCTGACGATGGAAGATGTCCTCGTGCGCGGCGTCTATCGGGGCGTGCGTCGCTGCGGCGGCGTGCGCGTCGGCCTGCTCGAGGCGGACTGGGTCTACAACCCCATGCCGCCCGTGCCGGGTCAAATCTACCCGCCGCTGGACCTGCGGCCGGTCACCGAGTTCTGAGCGTGAAAAGACCAGGCAATGGTGCCTGGTCTTTTTGTTGCTCTTGAATCTCCTGCAATCATGACTTTTTAACGCAAAGGCGCGAAGGGGCAAAGACGCAATGGTTTTCCAGGCCAAGCGGCCCGAAAAAACACCGCCAGGGCGGGGACTTCCCTCCCCGCGCCTGACGGCGAAAACAACCCTACCCAACTATTCGACTATCAGACTCCCGACTCCAGACTCCCTCCTATAACTCCTCCAGCCGCTTCCACATCTGCGGGGCCAGTTCGCGCGAGCGGGCGGCAATGCGCTCCTCGTCCATCGTCAGCACCTGCTTATTGCGCATCAGAATCTGCCCGCGGCAGACGGTGGTGTCCACCACGGCATCCACCAGCCCGAAGATGAGATGACCGAGGAAATTGGCCTCGCTCAGCGGCGTTGGCGGGTGGTAGTCCAGGATGGCCAGGTCGGCGGGACGGCCGGGGGCGATTTCGCCCAGGGTCAGCCCAAGCTGGCGGCGGACGATCTCGCGGTTGTTTTGCAGCAGTAGCGTCGGCGCCTCGACGAAGGCCACGCGCGGGTCGCGGTTGGCCAGGCGGTGCAGCAGGTAGGCCGTCCGCATCTGGACGAGCATGTCCGAGTTCATCCCGTCCGTGCCGAGGCCAACCAGCACGCCCTTCTTCAGCAT
>DYEN01000335.1 GCA_020725705.1 Anaerolinea sp. | reverse complement strand
GGCCAGCGTCAGACCGGCCAGCCACAGAACCACGCTGTCGCGCTCACGGATTGTCGGCGGGGTGGTGGATGTCGCCGGGGTGGTTGGGCGGCGCCAGCCGGTTCGTACGCCGATCACACCCAGAAAATAGCGCCACTCAATGTAGCGCAGCGTCCAGTTAACCAGCTTGAGGCCGAAGACCGGGACGAAGTAGATCGCCGGGAAATGGTCGAGCCTGGCCAGCAGGCTGTCCACGCCGGTGACGACCACGACCACGATCAGCGCGAGCGTGATGAATAGGATTCCGCCGGCAACCTGACGTCGATAGTGCTGCATACGCTGCTCTCTCCAACAACGCGCGGCATTGTAGCAGACCCGCGCGCGTCCGCCAAGCGGCGGCTGTGCGGCGGTGGCGCGATCGGGCGCGGCGGGCTATGATCGCGCCCGTTTCGCCTGCCGCGCACCCTGCCGGAGCCTGATCCGCCGTGAGACGACGCTCTCTTGCCGCGCTGGTGCTGGCCGCGGCCCTGATCGCCGCCTGCGGTCCCGCCGCCGAGCCGCTGCCCCCGTATCCGACCCCCATCCCGCGCGAGCCGATCGTGGGGGCCGGCCCGCCGTGCGACATCGTCGAGTGGGTCCCGCTGCACGACATCCGCCTGATGTGCTTTGAGGTCGTGCTGGACGACGTGCCTCGCCCCGAGGCGGCTCCCACCCTGGGCGGGATGGCCCTCGCGGCGGATGGGACGCTCTACCTGCTTTATACGGCGGTGGGCGAGGTGCGCGCCCTGCGCGATGCGGATGGGGACGGGTTCCCCGAAGCGCCACCGGAAACGGTCGCGTCCGGCCTGAGGCTGCCCGGCGCGCTGACTGTGCATGATGGCGCGCTGATCGTTGCCGGGCCGGGCGGCATCACGCGGCTGGACGACACGGACGGGGACGGCCGGTTCGAGACACACACGTCGCTGGTTGGCGCGCTGCCTTATGACACGGGCTTCTGGCCCGGCGCGTTGGCGGTCGGCCCCGACGGACGGTTGTATGTGGGCGTGGGGGCGGGCTGCCTGCGCTGCGACACGGACGAGGCGCGCCCTGGCCGCCTGCTCAGCTTTGCGCTCGACGGCTCGGACGAACGCGAAGAAGCGACCGGTTTTTACCGGCCGGGCGGTCTGGCGTGGCACCCCACCACGGGTGAGCTGTGGCTGGTCGACGGGGGCGGCCCCGAAGCCCCGGCGGAGTTGAACCGCATCGTGCCCGGCGGCGATTACGGCTTCCCGGCCTGTCCCGGCGATCGCGCCCTGGCCGCGCCCGATGCGCCGGAATGCGCCGGGATGCAGCCGCCCGCCGTGCTGCTCCCGGTGCAGAGCGCCCCGGCTGCGGCAGCGTTCTATCTCCCTCTTCCGGACGGGTTCGCGTTGTGGCAGGGCGACCTGCTCGTCGTGCTGAGCG
>DYEN01000334.1 GCA_020725705.1 Anaerolinea sp. | reverse complement strand
TGGCATCCTGGGCGCAGGTGGCGATGTCTTGTGCCACCGCCTGCGCGAGCACCTGGTGACTGGGGAAGACTTTAATCAGGTCCATCTGTCCCCTCGTAGCCGTGGCAGCCGCGCCGCCACTCGCGGCCATCCTGCGCGATGAACGCCTCGGCCTCGGCCGGTCCCTCGCTGCCGCGCCGATAGGTGGGCAGCGGGTCGTGCTGTTCGTCGGCGGCGCACAGCAGTGGGTCGATCAGCCGCCACGCCGCCTCGATTTCGTCGGCGCGGGTGAACAGCGATGCGTCGCCGTTGAGCGCGTCGAGCAGCAGCCGCTCGTAGGCATCCGGCAGCGCGTCGCCGCCAAACGACGAGCGGTAGTGAAATTCCATGTTCACCGAGCGCGTTTCCTGGCCAGACCCCGGCACCTTCGCCTCGAACTGCAGATGAATCCCCTCGTCCGGCTGGATGCAGAGCGACAGCACGTTGGGCGAGAAGCATGCTTCGTCCGGCTCGCGTCCGAACATCATCACCGGCGGGCAGGCGAACTCGACGATGATTTCGCTGACCTTATCGGCCAGCGCCTTGCCCGAGCGCAGATAGAACGGCACGCCCTGCCAGCGCCAGTTATCGATCATCAGCTTCAGCGCGGCATAAGTCGGCGTGCGCGAGTCCGGCGCGACGCCCTTCGCCTGGTGATAGCCCTCGTACTGCGCCAGCACGGCGTCGCCGGGATCGATCGGGCGGATCGAGTTGAGCACCTTGACTTTCTCGTTACGCAGCGCGTCGGCGCTGAACGAGGCGGGCGGCTCCATCGCGATCAGACTGAGAAGCTGCAGCAGGTGGTTCTGGAACATATCGCGCACCACGCCCGCCGCGTCGTAGTACCCGCCTCGGTGCCCGATATCGACCGTTTCCATCACCGTGATCTGCACGTTGTCCACGTAGTTGCGGTTCCAAACCGGCTCGAAGATCGTGTTGGCGAAGCGGAAGAACAGGATGTTCTGGGCGGTCTCTTTGCCCAGGTAGTGGTCGATGCGGTAGATCTGGCTTTCGTCGAAGGCGTGATGCAGGATATCATTCAGCTTGCGCGCGGACTCCAGGTCGTGCCCGAACGGCTTTTCGACCACGATCCGCCGCCACCCGTGAGACTGGTCGGTCATGCCCAGGCGCCCCAGGTGCTCGATGATCGGCTGGTAAAGCGAGGGCGCTACGGCCAGATAGCACAGCCGGTTCGCCTCGCGGGTCCCCTCGATCGTTTCCAGGAAGTCCTCAAGCTGCTGGTAGCTATCGTCTGCCAGGGCGTCGTGCGGCTGGTACCAGATTTGCTGCGAAAACGACTCCCACAGCTCCGCGTCCGACGCGGAGCCGTTGCCGTCGATCAGGCGTTTGCGCAGATGGCGGCGGAACTCGTCGTGCGAATAGGGCGAGCGTGCGGTGCCGACGATGTGCAGGTTGTCCGGCAGGCGATCTTTCGCATAGAGGTTGAACAGCGCCGGGATCAGCTTACGCTCGGTCAGATCGCCGGACGCGCCGAAAATCACGATGGTGGTGCTTGACTCGGGTCGAGTCATCGGTTCTTTACTCTCCACAGACAAAACCCGTCATTGCCGGCGCAACTATAGCGAAGCGCGGGGGTTGTGTCGAGCGGCGGCCAGGCGTTCAGCGGGGAATCAGTGCATAGATCACAAAGCCGTTGACCGGGTCGTGATAGTCGAGCGCGGACTGCACCCCGGCGCGGGCCAGTGCATCCAGCCAGGGCGCGGCGTGCCCGGCCGAGGGCGCGGCGAAGTAGCGCGTGTCTGACCGCCCGGCCATCTCGTCGGCCAGGGCTTCTGGCTGCGGGCTGTAGACGACGAGCGCGGCGGGCTGCTCGCCCAGGTAGAAGGCCAGCTCCCAGCCCAGGTCGTGCTCATAGATCACCGCGCCGGGCCGTTGGCGATTGAGGTAGTCCGCCAGAGCGTCGATCCCGGTGTGGCGGCCCTGATCGCCCCCCAGCGGCGCCTGGCCGCGCAGCGCGCCGATTATGCCGGGCGACATCGCCGCCAGGGCCAGCGCCAGCAGCCCAAACGACGCCGCCGGGTTGAGGCGCGCCGCCCGCACCGTGCGCACGGCTCCCCGCGCGCCGAGTAGCAGCAGGAACGGGACGAGCGTGTGCAGATAGCGATCGTAGGTGTTGACCGCGATCAGCCAGTGCGCCGCCAGAAACGCGATGGCCCAGGCCACGATCGCGCGGTCGGCAGTTGCGGCATGGGTGCGCGCCCGCCAGCCAAGCGCGATCCCGGCAGCCGCGCCCGCCAGCAGCGCCGCGTTGAGCGCCCACGCCCCGGTGAGGTGATGCAGCCAGCCGGCCCAGGCGCCCAGGCACGGCAGCAGTTCGTCGGAGCGGATCAGACGACCGGGGTTGTTGCGCGCCGCATTGAGCGCCCAGAAGCTCTGCGGGGCGCGGGCGGCGTCCCACAAAGCCAGCAGCGCCAGCCCGATCAGCAACGGCCCGGCGAAGCGGCCAAGCCGTCGCAGCGTGGCACGCGGCGGCTCGCCTTCGCGGCCGGTCTGCACCAGCCCCAGCGCGACGATCAGCGGCAGTGCCAGCACGGCGTTAAGCTTGGTGGCGAGCATCAATGCGGATGCGGCTCCGGCCAGCGCCCAGCGTCCGCGTGCCGCCAGCAGCGCCGCTATCACTGCCCACAGCGTCGCCTGCACGTCGGTGAAGGCGGTCGCCGCGAACGCCAGATCGTACGGCGAGAGCGCCAGCAGCAGCGCGGCCAGCAGCCCGGTGTTCCGGTCCCCACCGAGTGCCCGCGCCAGACGGTAAAGCGCGGCCAGGGTCAGGACGCTGGCGAAGACGTTGGGCAGGCGTGCCGCGAACTCGGACGGCCCCAGAAGCACGAACGAGGCCGCGACGCTGTAGATCGCCAGCGGCGGCTTGTCGAGATCGGCGCCGCGCAGCAGCACATCCCCCCACGCGCTGATCTGGCGCGCCTGCGCGGCGAAGAGCGCCTCGTCCGGATGCAGGCGGACGTCCACGCCCAGCAGCGCCAGCCGCAGCAGCGCCCCGATCAGAATCACAAGCGCCGGCAGCAGGACCGGCGCGGCGTGGATGCGGCGAGCGGGGGACGGGGCCAGCGTCAGTCGGTGAAGCGATAGCGGAACAGCGTCCACATCGCGATCACGCCGTCTTTCCACGTGATCTTCTTGCCTTCTTCCCATTCGCGGCCATTGTACGAAATCGGCACTTCGTAGATGCGGTAGCCGCGCTTGAGCACCTTGGCGGTGATTTCCGGCTCGAAGTCGAACCGGCGCGAGCGCAGCGGAATCTCGCGCACGACCTCGGCGCGGAAGACTTTGTAGCACGTCTCCATATCGCTCAGAATGGCGTTGTAGAGGATGTTGGTGACGAATGTCAGTGTGCGGTTGGCGACCATATTCCAGAAGAACATCGCCTTGCGCGGCCCGCCCAAAAAGCGCGATCCGTAGACCACCTTCGAGATGCCTTCTTCAATCGGGCGCAGCAGGATCGGGTATTCGCGCGGGTCGTATTCCAGGTCGGCGTCCTGAATCAGCAAAACGTCGCCGGTTGCGGCTTTGAAGCCGGTGCGGACCGCCGCGCCCTTGCCCTGGTTGTGATCGTGCAGGATGATCTTC
>DYEN01000333.1 GCA_020725705.1 Anaerolinea sp. | reverse complement strand
GGCTACGATCCGCAGGATGTCGGCATCGACAGTGAAGGCGCCATCGCGGCGTTTGAGTGGCTGGATGGTATGGTCGAAGACGGTCTGACCCCCGACGGCCTGGACTATGACTCGATGCACGCGCTGTTTGAAAGCGGCGACGCGGCGATGATGGTCAGCGGCCCGTGGGCGGTCGAGCGTGTCAGCGCATCGGGCGTCCCCTTCGAGATCAGCCGCATCCCGGATGGCCCCGCCGGCCCGGCGCGCCCGTTCCTGTCGGTGCAGGGCTTTATGGTCAGCGCCTTCAGCGACGACCCGCAGCTTGCTCAGATCTTCCTGAACGAGTTCGTGGCGACCGACGAAACCATGCTGGCGCTGTACGAGGGCGAGCCGCGTCCGCCGGCGTGGGCACCCATCCTGGAGGAAATTGAAGACCCGCTGCTGATCGCCTTCGGCGAGTCGGCGGCCAACGGTATGCCCATGCCTGCCATCCCCGAGATGTCGGCGGTGTGGAGCGCGTGGGGTTCGGCCATGCAGTTGGTGATCCAGCAGCAGGTTGAGCCGGCTGAGGCGCTGATGGATGCGGCGGAGCAGATTCGCGCTGCGATTGCCGCGGAAGAAGAAGAAACCACAGAAGGGTCGTAGCCGGCTCTGAACGGCGTCAGACCTTAGGGGCCTGAGAGGGTCATGAACGCTGTGAAAAAAACGGGCAGGGGCTCGGATGGGCCCCTTGCCCTCTTTTCCGGATCGGTGACGGGCAGCCTGCTGCTCCTGGGGGGCTTGGCGTTCATTGACGCCTTTGCCCTGTGGTTTCTGATCCGCCTGATCGACGATCGCGTCTGGTTTCTGGCAATCGCCGTCCTGGTAGTCACGATCGGCGTCAACGCGGCCTTCCTGAGCCGCAAGCTCTATCCCTTCCGGTGGTTCTCGCCGGGCCTGTCGCTGATGGTGCTGATGGTCGCCTATCCGACCCTGTTCACCATCTACACCGCGTTCACCAACTACTCGACCGGTAACCTGCTCAACAAAACCCAGGTGATCGAGCGCATCGAGACCAAGCCGGAGTACCGCTATCTGCCGGACGGCGAGCAGTACTACGACGCGATCCCCTTTCGCAATGAAGACGGCGAGTACCTGCTCTGGCTGGTTGGGCGCAGCGATCGACAGACCTACATTGTGACCGAAAGCGACGAGATCGAGCCGGTCACCCCCGAACAGGCGGGGATCGAGGGCATTGAGTGGGTGGAAGACGGCGATCCGCCGATTCGCGTCGAAGGCTACGAATACCTGCCGCCTGAAGACGCCGCCGCCGTCCTGGCCGAGCGCGATACCCTCGACTACGGCTATCCGCTGGGCGAGGTGTCGATCCGCCTGATCGACGACCCGGCGGAAGTGCCGGTGGGCTACGCGCTCGACCCCGGTACGCTGCTGTTCGTAGACAACACCGGGCGGCGGCCCAAAGAGTACCAGGCGTACCTGTTCCGCGCGGCGGATGGCGACGATCTGCTGCTGTATGCCGTGGACGGGCGTGATACGCTTCTGGCGCGGCCCGATGGGCGCGTCGTGATCAACGGGCAGCCGTACACGATTGGCGACTACCGGATGCTCTCCAACCGCGAGCGCACCGCCATCACGCAGGTGTTGCCGACGCTGACGTTCGGCGAGCGGGACGATCCGATCTACATCGATCCGTTCTCGGCGTCGCGTGCCGGGCGCTTCCGCCCACGCTATCTGTACGACGAGCGCCAGGACGCGTTCGTTGAGCAGGACACCGGCGCGATTTACCGCCCGGTGAAAGGGACCTTCACGCTGGATCGGGCGTCGGTCAGCGCCGAGGCAGCCGAAGAACTGCCGGCCACGCTCTCGCCGGGTTATTATGTCGTCGTGGGGCTGGATAACTTCGAGCGGCTGTTCACCGATCACCGGCTGCGAGGGCCGTTTGTGCGCGTGTTCCTGTGGACAATCGCGCACGCGTTCCTGACGGTGTTGCTGACGTTTTCCCTGGGGTTGGCGCTGGCGCTGCTGCTCAACGACAGACTCATCCCCGCGCGCAAGATCTGGCGCTCGCTGATCCTGATCCCATACGCGATACCTGCTTTCATCAGCACGCTGGTCTGGCGCGGCCTGCTCAACCCGCGACTGGGGCTGATCAACGACACACTGGAGCGTATCGTGGGCGACGGTAACGCGCCGGGCTGGTACTCCGACCCGATGTGGGCCAAAGTCGGCATCCTGCTGATCCAGCTTTGGCTGGGCTTCCCGTACATGATGCTGATCTGCACCGGCGCTTTGCAGTCCATCCCGCAGGATATGTACGAGGCGGCGCAGGTGGACGGGGCAAACGCGTTCCAGCGTTTCCGCCATCTAACGCTGCCGCTGCTGCTGGTGGCGGTTGGTCCGCTGCTGATCGCGTCGTTCGCCTACAACTTCAACAACTTCACCGTCATCGAGCTGTTCAATGAAGGCGGGCCGCCGATCGCCAACAGCTCGGTGCCCGCCGGGCATACGGACATTCTGATCACTTATACCTATGAACAGGCATTTGGCTCCGGCGGGGGCACGAACTACGCCTTCGCATCCGCGATCACGCTGGTGATCTTCCTGTTGGTGGCGGCGATCACGATCTTCAACTACCGCTTCACCCGGTCGTGGGAGGAGACGTCGAGAAATGTCTAGCGTAGCCACCACCACCTATCGTCAGGGGCAAGCCGCGATTCAGCGCGAGCGACGGCGTCAGCGCCAGCGCCAGCTTGCCGTGCGGATCATCCTGCTGCTGCTGGCGCTCGCCTACGCGCTGTTCCCGATTATCTGGATCGCCTCGGCGTCGGTCGACCCGCGCAACAGCCTGGTCAACCTGGGACTGATCCCGCGGGGCGCGACGCTCAAGAACTATGAGACACTGCTCAACAGCAGCATCCATCCCTTCACGCGCTGGCTGTGGAACTCGATCAAAGTCTCCACGATCACCATGGTGCTGTCGGTGCTGGTCAGCACATTTGCGGCCTATTCGTTCTCGCGCTTTCGCTTCCGGGGCCGCGACGCGACGCTGCTGACCGTGTTCCTGATCCAGGTCTTCCCAAACTCGCTGACGATTGTGGCGACCTTCCTGCTGATCCAAGAGATCGGGAACTACATCCCCTCGTTTGGGCTGAACTCGCATGGCGGTCTGATTCTGGTCTACCTGGGCGGCGCGCTGGGGATCAACACCTGGTTGATGAAGGGCTTCTTCGACTCGGTCCCGCGCGACCTGGACGAGTCGGCGATGATCGATGGGGCCTCGCACTGGCGCATCTTCTGGCAGATCCTGTTCCCGCTGGTGCGTCCGATCCTGGCGGTGGTTGGCATCCTGACCTTTATCGCCACTTACAACGACTACATCATCGCGCTGACGTTGTTGAAGAACACCCAGCAGCAGACGCTGGCCGTCGGCCTGAACCTGTTCCTGGGCGAGCAGTTTTCGCAACAGTGGGGCGTTTTTGCCGCGGGCGCGCTGCTCGGCGCGCTGCCGGTCGTGGTGCTCTACCTGCTGATGCAGGATTACATCGTGGGCGGCCTGACCGCGGGCGCGGTCAAGGGGTAACGGCCCGCCTTTTCTCACGTGCTGGAAACGCTGCCGCCCCGGTTGCTCCCTGGACTGAGGCGGCAGCGCGGCTGTTGGACCGCTTCCCGGCGCGCTGCAATGATCGCGAGACTGTGGAAAGGATGGTTTTAGCGGGATGAAGCGAAAAGTGTTTTGCGGGTTGGCTCTGGCGCTGCTGATCGTCGCGCTGCTGCCCTGGGGTGCGCTGAGCGCCCGCGCGCAGGATGGGATTAACGCGCAGGCGCTGCTGCACGACAGCCGCAGCGACCTGTACCGCACGCCGGGCGGGGCAGCGCCGTTCGGCAGCACGATCCTGCTCCGGCTGCGGGCTGCCACGGGCGACCTTGACAGCGCTACGGTGCGTCTCTACAACACCCTGCGCGACCGGCAGGACCTGATCCCGATGGCGGTCGTCGCCACGACGCCGGACGGCTACGACCTGTGGGAAGCCGCGATCGAGGTGGGCGACGCGCCGACGATTCTGTGGTACCGCTTTATCGTCACGCGCGGCAGCCAGACCCTTTACTACGAGGACGATCAGCGCTTGAACGGCGACGGCCCCTACCTGGCCGAAAACGAGGGTGGACCGGGTGCGGTCTATACCCAAAGCCCGGACCTCAGCTACCAGATCACGGTCTACGACCCGGTGTTTGAGACGCCCGAGTGGATGCGCAACGCGGTGGTCTACCAGATTTTCCCGGACCGCTTCCGCAACGGCGACCCCGGCAACGATCCGGTGGACGGCGCGGACACGTTCTACGGCGAGCTGCCGCTGATCTTCCACGAGACGTGGAACGAGCCGCCGGTCAACCCGCGCGAGCCGGGCGAGTTCCAGAACATCTGGGGGTCGGACTTCTTCGGGGGCGACCTGGCCGGCATCACCGAGAAACTGGACTATCTGGCCGAGCTAGGCGTCACGGCGATCTACCTCAACCCGATCTTCGAGGCGCGCTCGAACCACCGCTACGACACCGCCGACTATCTGAAGATCGACCCGATGCTCGGCACGCTTGAAGACTTCGAGCGCCTGGTCGCCGAGGCGGACGCGCGCGGGATCCGGTTGATCCTCGACGGGGTGTTCAACCACATGTCGAGCGACAGCGCCTTCTTCGACCGCTACAACCGCTTCCCGGACGTCGTGGGCGCGTGCGAGAGCGTGGACTCCCCCTGGCGCGGCTGGTTCTACTTCGTCGAGCCGCGCGGGCCGCAGCGGGCCGTCTGCGACGGGGGCGAAGACGGTCTGTCGTACTATGTCTCGTGGGCCGGGTTCGAGTCGATCCCCAAGCTTGACAACACCAACCCCGAAGTGCGCGCGTATTTCATCACGGATGAAGACAGCGTGGTGCGCTATTGGGGTGAGAAGGGGATCGGCGGCTGGCGGCTGGATGTGGGCGGCGACATCGACCCCGGCGGCCCTACCAACGACTATTGGGAGCTTTTCCGCAGCGTGGTGCGCCAGGTGGATCCCGAGGCGGTCATCATTGGCGAGGAATGGCACGACGCTTCGCGCTGGCTGAACGGCGCGGAGTGGGACGCCGTGATGAATTACCGGCTGCGGCGCGGCATCCTGGGCTTCGCCCGCGACGCGATCTTTACCGACAACGATGCCAGCGGCGATAACATCATCCGGCCCCTGAAGCCGTCTGCGCTCGACGCGCTGATCGAGTCCATCGCCGAGGACTACCCGCCCCAGGCCTACCACGCCATGATGAACCTGCTCGGCAGCCACGACACGTCGCGCGCATTCTTCGTGGTGGGCGACGACCCGGCGCGGCTCAAGCTGGCGGCGCTGGTGCAGTTCACGCTGCCCGGCGCGCCGACCGTCTACTATGGCGATGAGATCGCGCTGGACGCGCCGAGCCTGCCGGACAGCGGCGGCAACCTGCAAGACGACCCGTACAACCGCGCGCCCTATCCCTGGCCGGACGCGGACGGCGATGCCTATTCGCGCGACGAAGAAGTGCTGGCGTTCTACCGGCAGCTTGGCGCGCTGCGCGCGGCGCATCCCGCCCTGCGCGAGGGCGAGCGCATCACCCTGTTGGCCGACGACGAGGCTGGGGTGCTGGCGTATCTGCGCGTGGACGCCGCAGCGGGCGACGCGGCGCTGGTGGTGATCAATAAGAGCGAGCAGGAACGGACGGTTGAGCTGGCGCTGGATGGGTTGGTCGCGCGCGATCTGGCACTGGAACCGGCCTTCGGCGGCGAGACAATCACCGTCGGGCCGGAGCCGGTCAGCGTATCGGTGCCTGCGCTGAGCGGCAACGTCTGGGCCGGGACCGCTTTCGCCCCGTTCAGCACACCTCAGGCCCCCGCCAATCTGAGCGCCACAGGCGAGCCGGGCGCCGTCTCGCTGGCGTGGGATGCCAAACCGGAAGCCGGCGGCTACCTGGTCTATCGCAGCCCGGTGGCGGTGGGCGGGTTCGAGCGCATCACCGCGCAGCCCATCCCCGAAGCGTCGTATGTCGATGCGTCGGTGGTCAACGGCTATCGCTACTTCTACAGGGTGGCGGCGGTCGGCGCGGACGGGCTGCCCGGCGCGCTGAGCGAGCCGGCCCTGGCGATCCCCAGCGCGGCAATTGCGGAGACGTTCTTCGTGCAGGATGGCGCGCGCCTCGAGACGGCTGAGCCGCTGTCACTGGTGCTCGGCGTGGGCAACATGGCTGACATCAGCGCGGCGATCCGCATCGAGGGCGAAACCGAGGCGGACGGACCGGCTGAGGGTGTGCGCGCCGAGGCGGCGCTGCTGCCCGAAGGCGCGGACCTGGCAGGCGCGGTCTGGCGGCCTATGACCTACGCGGGCGAGCTGGACGGCGCGGATGTCTACAGCGCCGCGTTCCAGCCGGCGGCAGCAGGGGCATATGTCGGCGTGGCGCGCTTCAGCACCAACGCCGGCGAAAGCTGGCAGATTGTGATGCTGCCCGGCGGCCTCTATCCGCCGCTCACGGTCGAGCCGCCGGACGACACCATCCCGCCCGAACCCCCGGCGGCGGTGCGCGTGCCGCGTGCCACCACGGCGGGTGTGCAGGTGGAGTGGGACGCCTCACCGTCCGAAGACGTCGCTTTCTACCGCGTTTACCGCACGGTGCGCGGCGGCGAGCAAACGCTGATGGCGGAAGTGCCCGCCGGTGATACGCTGCGCTTCACCGATACGGATGCCTTCTTCCGCAAGCGGCACACCTACGCCGTGACCGCGGTCGACACCGCCTATAACGAATCTGCGCAGACTGTGGCCGAGGAAGTGGTCATCGAGCGGCCCATCGTCTCGGTGACGTTCAACGTGACCGTGCCGGACTACACCGAGACCGGCGAGGGCGATCTATATATCGCCGGCAGCTTCGGCGCCGGCTACCCGACCTGGGACCCGGCCGGGCTGGTGATGGAGCAGATCGATTCCACGCACTGGACCATCACGCTCGATCTGGCAGAAGGCGCAACGGTCGAGTACAAGTACGTGCGCGGCACGTGGGAAGCGGTTGAGAAGGGGCCGGAATGCGAGGAAATCGCCAACCGGCGGCTCAAGGTAACGTTGGAGCCGGGCGCATCCGAGTTGATCGTCGAGGATACGGTCGCCAAGTGGCGCGATCTGGACAACTGCGACTAAGCGGTTAGCCAAAAGCAGCCAAGAGCAAGCGAAAAGCAGCAAGAAGCAGCGAGAGAGCGGGTACTGTCTCTCGCTGCTTTATTGCTACCTCTTGCTGCTCTTAGCTGTCTTTCGCTGCCTTTTGCTGCTCTTTGCTACCAAACTAACACATTCCGCCGCCGGTCCAGCCGCAGACCGGCCTGCTCGGCCAACGCGCGGGCGGCCTCGACCTCGTCGCGGCGCACGGGGCGGTTGAGCGGGGCGATGTTGCGCTCCCGGACGCGCCACGCGGGGTGATACTGGCCCATAATGTTGATGTACGTGTTGGGCGAGATTTCCTCGGCCAGAAAGCGGACAATTTCCGCGGTCCCGGCCAACCCGTCCGGCAGTACCAGATGGCGCACCAGCAGCCCACGCTGCGCGATCCCGTTTTCGTCCAGCACCAGATCGCCGACCTGCCGATGCATCTCGCGCACGGCAGCCTGATTATGCTTGGGATAGTCGCGTATCTTCGAGAAACGCTGCGCGATGTCCGCGTCGGCGTACTTCATGTCGGGCATGTAAATGTCGATGATCCCGTCCAGCAGCGCCAGCCCGGCCGGCGAGTCGTAGCCGCCGGTGTTGTAGACCAGCGGGAGGTTCAACCCGCGCTGCGCCGCCAGGTAGACCGCCGCGACGATCTGGGGAATGACGTGGCTGGGCGAGACGAAGTTGATGTTGTGGCAGCCCAGGTCTTGCAGGTGCAGCATGATCGCTGCCAGCCGCTCCACACTGACTGGCGTCCCCTCACCAAGCTGGCTGATTTCGTAGTTCTGGCAGAACTGACAGCGCAGGTTGCACTGCGCGAAGAAGATCGTTCCGGAGCCGCGCCAGCCGCGCAGAGGGTCTTCTTCGCCCATATGTGGGAAGGCGCTGCTGACGATCGCATCTTTGCCGGTGCGGCAGAATCCGATGCGCTGTGTGCGGTCCACATGACACGCCCACGCGCACAGGTCGCAGTCGCGGAGCGCCTGCTCGGCCTGGGCCACACGCTGCGGGAACTCCCCTGCTCGCAGGAGCGCGCGATAGGCCGGTTCGAAGGTTTCCACACGCACCTCTCTTTCTCTCTACAGGCATTTTAACATATCTGGGTCGTGGCCTCGATAGTCCGGGGCGCGTAGGTCAACCGGGCTACACGGCGGGGTACCACGTTTCCCGCTCCAAAACGAGCCGGGTTTCTCATGTTCTTGCGCCGGCACGCAGTTAGTATCGGACACGGGTGTACCTGATGAGACGGAACCTTGTGGGAACAGGAGATGTGACCTATGCAGAAAGCACTCGTGGTGGTGTTATCGCTCTTAACCGCTCTTGCGATCCTCGCGCCGGGCGCGGCGGCGCAGAGCGGCGACGAGATCGATCCTGAGAACCGTGCGTACCTGCGCGTGGCGAACTTCCGCACCGACGGCGTCGGTGTTGATTTGTATGTCGATGACGAGCCGGGCGAGACGGCCAATCTGGAAGCCGACGCCGTCAGCGCGTGGGCAGCGGTTCCGGCCGGGACGCACAGCGTCGCGGTGTTGGATACCGGCGCGGCTCTCGACACCGGCGCGGTCGAGCCGCTGGATGTCGAACTGCGGCCCGGCCAGTGGATCACGCTGGTGGTGACCGGCTCGGCGCAGGCGGGCACGCTGCGCGCTTTCCCGGTCGAGATTCCGGCGCAGGACATGATGCCGGGCACGGCCATGATGACGTTTGTCAACGCGCTGAGCGGTGAGACGCGCGTGAACTTCGACCGCGACGGCGTGCCGTTTGTGACCGAGCTGGCTCCGCCCGGCAACGCCGACGGCCTGCGCAGCGACACGTCTACGCTGGTCGATTCGGGGACCTACACTTTCTCCGCTTATCCGACGACCGAGCCGGACAACCTCATCGGCGAGCTGGACGAGGTCGACATTGCGGAGACCGGCTACTATTTGCTCGCGGTGGTTGAGGGCGCGGAAGGCCCGGCGCTGGTGATGAATGAGACGCGCTTCGCCGAGCTGCTGATCGCGCGCGGCGATCTGGAGGCGCCGGGCACGCTGCTGGACGCGGCCCGCGCCAACGATCTGCTGGTCCCGTTTGTGCAGGCGCTGGAAGAAACGGGCGTGGCGGATGAGCTGACCGGCGAAGGCCCGTACGATGAGCTGACCGGCGAAGGCCCGTACACCGTCTTTGCGCCCGCCGACTTTGCCGTTGAGGGTGCGCGTAGCCGCTTTGGGGGCGACACCGAGGCGCTGGCCAACTGGCTGCGCGGCTATATCGTCGAGGGCGACCTCAAGTTTGGCGATGTCTGGGAGAGCCAGGCGCTGACGTCGCTCACCGGCGAGACCCTGCAGATCGCACAGGTGGAAAATACCGCGACGGTGAACGGCGCCGAAATTCTGACGCCGAATCTGGCCGCGATGAACGGCACGCTGCATATCATCGGCGCGTCGCCAGCGGGCTAAGCTGTGCCCTGCCGGACCGTAACCCCGCCGCCCGCGCTCAACCGAACGCGGGCGGTCTTATTGTGTGCGGCGCCGGTCTATTCCCACTCGATCGTCGCGGGCGGCTTCGACGTCACGTCGTACAGCACGCGGTTGACGCCCGGCACTTCGTTGACGATGCGGTTGCTGATGCGTGCCAGCAGATCGTCGGGCAGGCGCGCCCAGTCCGCCGTCATGAAGTCGTCGGTTGTCACGGCGCGCAACACGACCACCTCGTCGTAGGTGCGGTTATCGCCCATGACGCCCACGCTACGCACGGGTAACAGCACCGCGAAGGCCTGCGCGATCGCGTCCATCAGCCCGGCGGCGCGTAGTTCGCTGAGGAAGATCGCGTCGGCAGCGCGCAGCGTTTCCAGCCGCTCCCAGGTCACTTCGCCCACACAGCGCACGCCCAGCCCTGGCCCCGGGAACGGCTGGCGCCGCACGATCGCTTCCGGCAGGCCGAGCCGCTCGCCGACGGCGCGCACCTCGTCCTTGAACAGCTCGCGCAGCGGTTCGACCAGACGGGTACGCAAGTGTTCGGGCAGGCCGCCAACGTTGTGATGCGATTTGATGCGCCGCGCGCCGGGGCGACCGGTTCCGGCGCTCTCGATCACGTCCGGATAGATGGTGCCCTGCGCCAGCCAGTCGAGCCGGCCCGCGCGCGCCGCTTCGCGCTCGAAGACCCGGGCGAAGGTGGCGCCGATGATGGTGCGCTTGGCTTCGGGGTCGGATACGCCCTGCAGCGCGCCGAGAAATTCCTCGGTAGCATCGACCGCGATCAGTTTCCAGCCGAGCGCCTGCGCCAGCTCCAGCACCGCGTCCGGCTCGCCCTGGCGCAGCATCCCGTGATTGACGAAGACGGGCACCAATTGATCGCCCACCGCGCGGTGGATGAGCTCGCCCGCCACCGCCGAATCGACCCCGCCGCTCATGCCGAGCAGCACGCGTCCGCTGCCGACCTGCTCGCGGATGCGCGCGATGCTGGCGTCGATGAAATGTTCGGGCGTCCACTCCGCCGCTGCGCCGCAGACGTTGAGAACGAAATTGCGCAGCATCGCCTGGCCGTGCGCGGTGTGGCGGACCTCAGGGTGAAACTGGATGCCGTACAGCGCACGTTCCGGCTGGGCGATGGCGGCGTAGGGTGCGTTGGCCGTCCGTGCCAGCACGCGAAAACCCGCTGGCGGATGCTCGATGCGGTCGCCGTGACTCATCCAGACCGTCTGCGCCGGGTCCAGCCCGGCAAAGAGCGCGTCCGGCTCGACGACCTCGATCGCGGCCTGGCCGTACTCGCGCTGCTGCGCCCCGGCGACACGCCCGCCGAGCGCCTGGGTCAGAAGCTGCATCCCGTAGCAGATGCCGAGCACCGGGCGG
>DYEN01000332.1 GCA_020725705.1 Anaerolinea sp. | reverse complement strand
TACCAACGTCAATGCCGACTACAATCTCATCCATACGTCACGGCTCCAAGCGATAAATCGGAGCATTTGGATAGGCCACACTGACCAGAGTCGGGCGGACGCCGCGCTGAGTCAGGGTGTTGATCAGCGTCTCATAGATGCGCAGTTTGAGCGCCAAATCTTCTGTGCCCAAACCAAAGTAAGCCCGCCAGCCGCGTGCGTCATTCCAGCCCAGGCCATACTGAGGGTCATACAGGACAGGCGTACCGGGCGGCACATAGGGCGCCATTTTCAGGAAAGCGCGCACCAAATCGGGCGGCAGGAAACGCCCCTGCGGGTCGGCCGAAACCGAAGCCGGGCGCGCGGCAGCCAGCACAGTCAACAACCCTGGCGCTTCCCCGCGCGGACGGAAGGCAAAGCCTTCAGCGTCCACCCAGGTCATGGCGTTGCCTTCGATCCAGGCAATAACAGGCTGGCGCTCGCGCAGGCTGACAATCACCCGGGCAGGAAAAGCCACTTTGACCGAGACCGTCTCCACATCCGGAAAAGCGCGCAACAGGCTCTCTTCCAAAACCCGAGGGGCAATCAGGAAAACCGGGACGCCATTCAGCCCCAAGGCCGCATTGATCTCCTCTGCCGGGAGGCGCTGGACGCCGGTCACGCTGGCGCTCGTCACCAGGAAAAGCGGCGAAGTCCATGCCAGGTAGAGGCCAAGGGCAATCAGCAGGATGAGCGCGCCCGAAAGCAGACGCCAGCCAGGCCGCAAACGCGGCAAAGACGGCGCCTGCGGGCGAACCTGCGGGACGGCCATCACCGCCGCCTGGTAACGGCGCGGCTTTCGAGGCGTCTGCCCGCTTTCCTTTTCTGCCGCCCGCTGCTGCACGCGCGCGATCACCGTCCGCTGACGCCGGCTGTTTTCCTGAGCCCGGCGCTGGCGCACGAGTTCAGCGCGTGTGGGACGTGGCGTATTGGCTCTCATCCTTATCATCCCTTCTCAGAGGCGGGCCGAAAGCGCCGCTCGGTTCGATCGCGGTCGGCTTTGCGTTCCAGCGCAAGTTCAATCAGACGGTCCACCAGGCGGGCATAAGGCAGGCCGCTGGCTTCCCACAACTTCGGGTACATGCTAATCGAGGTGAAGCCGGGAATGGT
>DYEN01000331.1 GCA_020725705.1 Anaerolinea sp. | reverse complement strand
GACGCGTGCTGACGCTGCCGACACATCGCCCGCCTGGTCGCCGGACGGCCGGTGGATTGCGTTCGTGTCGGACGAGCGCGGCAACCCCGACATCTTCGTGATGGACGATCAGGGCGGCTCGGTCCGGCGGCTGACAACCCATCTGGGCGCCGACACCTCCCCCACCTGGTCGCCGGACGGCACGCGGCTGGCTTTCGTCTCCGATCGGGACGGCGTGCCCAACATCTACATCATCGACGCCAACCAGGACATCGTCCGCCTGACAGACGAGCCACTGGGTGCCACCCAGCCTGCCTGGTCGCCGGACGGGGCCTGGATCGCGTACGTCTCGGAACGGGACGGTAACCCGGAAATCTACCGGCGCGAGGTGGCAGGCGATCGTGTCGAGCGGCTGACCGAGCACCCGGCGGTCGACACCGACCCTGCCTGGTCGCCGGACGGAAACTGGCTGGCCTTCACCTCAAACCGCGACGGCAACCGCGAGGTCTATCTCCTCGATCTGCTGGCGATGCAGCCGTATCGTATCACGGTCGACGAGGCGGCAGATTTCGACCCGGTCTGGCAATACCCATCGGACCACGCCGGCAGCTTGGAGCTTCCGGCCTGTATCGCCATCGCGATCCAAGATGCCGTCCGCCTGCGGGTCGGTCCGGGGACCGATCGCGGCATTGTCGGCCTGGTCGGCGCGGGGACGGGCATGACCGTGACCGGCTGGTCGAAAGATGATCTCAACAACTCGATGTGGTGGCAGGTGGAAGTGCACGACCTGGAGCCGGTTTGGGTCGCCAAGACGGATACCATCGCGACGGGCCGCTGCCTGACGATCCCGGCCGTCACGCCGCCGCCGAAACACTTCCAGCCGCCCACGCTGACGCCGACCCGCACACGGACGCCGCTCCCCACCGCCACGCCGTTCCAGGGGGTGGTGGTCCAAGGGCAACCGCCGCAGCCCCGCCCGACGGCGACCAGCACGCCGCGTCCTACCGCGACGAATACACCCATCCCGCCGACCAATACGCCGCGCCCGACGGCAACCAACACACCTGTTCCGCCGACCAATACGCCGGTGCCGACCAGCACGCCGGTCCCGCCGACCAGCACGCCGGTCCCGCCACCGACCAATACACCGATCCCGCCGCCGACCAATACGCCGGTGCCACCGCCGCCAACCGATCCGCCACCGCCGCCAAGCGACACACCAACGACCGATATCAACCCGGTGCCTCCGGGTGGGGGGATCTGAACGAACGAAAACAGCCCCGGCCAGGCAATGGCCGGGGCTGCTCTTTGACGCGTTGCGCGCGAGACCGGCGCTATTTGGCGCGCTTGGGGAAGCGGCTCAGCACCGTCACCGGCGCGGGGACGATGGTCTTGTCGCCGATCGTCAGCTCGCCCAGCGGCTTCTTGAGCGTAGCGCGATCCGCCCCGGCATACACCAGCAACGGCGTGCCTTCCGCAGCGTGAGTGAGCTTGATCAGCGCCTGCCCCAGCGAGTAGCCGTCGGTGTCGATGCTGCACGAGGTCACGCGGCCCACCACGCGCCCGCGGTTGTCCACCAGCGGATCGCCGGGGTGTGGGGCGCGCAGCCCCTTGGCATCCAGGCGGAAACGCGTCACTACAGCGTCGCGCGTGCGCTCGTGCGCCACAAACGGGGCCTTGCCGATGAAGAACGGCTTCCACAGCTTGACGAAGCTTCCGAAGCCCGCGTCCGCCGGGTTAAGCGCGAGATCGCCCGCCAGTTCATGCCCATAGAGCGGCAAACCCGCCTCGGTGCGCAAGCTGTCACGGGCGGCCAGCCCCACGGGGGTTGCCCCGCCCTCGATCAGGTCTTTGAACAGCGCAGGCGCCTTGTCGGGGTCGATGAAGATCTCATAGGCAACGCGCTCGCCCGTATAGCCGGTGCGCGCCACGATCAGATCATATCCGCCGAGCACGGCGCGGGTCACGCCGGCCCAGGGCAGCGCCTTGACTCGCGCCTTGTCCTCGGCGCTGCCGTGCATCCCAAGCAGGATGTCGCGGCTGGCCGGCCCCTGGAGCGCGATATCGACGCGCCGCTCCGCACCCAGGGCCGGATCGCGCAGATCGCGGATGGTGACGGCGTGACGGCCCGGCAGTTCGGCGTCCGGCCGGTCGGGATCGATCTGGTACTTGCCCGCCTGCAAACCGGTGATCCACGCCCAGTCCTTGTCGTTGTTGGCCGCGTTGACCACCATGATGAAATAGTCCGGCTCCAGCCGGTAGATGAAGATGTCGTCGATGGGGATGCCGTCAATGCCCAGCAGATAGTTGTAGTGGGCCTCGCCCGGCGCCAACATGGTCACGTCATTGGCCGTCAGCGCGTTCAGGAACGCCTCGGCGCCCGGCCCGCGAAAGTCGAAGACACCCATATGCGAGACGTCGAACAGGCCCGCGCCGGTGCGCGTGGCGACGTGCTCCGCGCTGACCGAGGTGTACCAGACCGGCATGTCGTATCCGGCGAAGGGGACCATGTTCGCGCCCAGCTCTTTGTGCAGCTCGTAAAGCGAGGTGCGCTTAAGCGGCTGATCGGCCGGTTCTTCCCACGCGAACACCGGCTTGACTTCGCCGGTCAGCGGGCCGTGTGCCCGCGCGCCGACGAAGTACGCCTTGTGCGGGTCAAAGCCCGCCAGGTCATCGCGGAAGTCCGCAGCATAGATGCTCATATCCGGCTCGCTGCTCAGCAGGCTCACGCTCACCGGGCCGGGCACTTTTGCGTACACGTCCTTGATGTCGAAATCGACGAACCCGTCGGACAACGCCCGGAGCCAGCGGCTGACGCGGCTCGCGTCGCGGTCGACGTGCAGGTGATAGGCATTGTCGTGCAGGCGATGCAGCACACCGTTTGCCATCACTGCGCCGTCGCGGTCCAGCACGCGGGTGACCTGATAGCCGTCCACGTCCAGCGACAGCACATCGCTGGTGAGCGCCGTGTCGAGGAAGGCGGTCGCCGCGTCCCCGTAGATGTCGATCGTGCGCCAGCCCTCGCCGTCTTCGAACGGCACCGTCAGGCCGAAGTGTTCGACCGCGGCGTCGTATTCCTTCGGATAGGCGGTCAGGTCGGGCAGGTCATAGTCGATGCCGGCGGTTTCCGCCAGCCGGTCGACCGCCTGGCGCACCGCGGAAAGCGTCTCAAAGTCGATCTTGGCGCGCGGGGTGTCCTTGCCGCCCGCGGCCAGATAGCTGAACGGCGTGCAATGCTGCAGCACATCCGCGATCAGATCGCCCAGCTGGTCGATCTCCGCCTCGCGGAAGCCGCGCTGCGTGATCCAGGGTGTGCCCAGGCGAATGCCCGACGCACCAAACGCCGACGTGTCGCCGGGGATGGTGTTGCGGTTGCAGACAATCCCGGCCAGGTCCAGGATGCGCGCTGCCATATCGCCGCTGAGCGCGGTTCCGTCCTCGCCCACCACCGACTTGCAGTCGACCAGCAGCAGGTGCGAGTCGGTCCCGCCGTGCGGGATGCGCAGGCCGCGCCCGGCGAGCTTCTGCGCGAGGCGACGGGCGTTGGCGACCGTCTGGTGCTGAAGCGCGCGGAACTGCTCGGTTGTCGCCAGCTTGAACGCCACCGCCATCCCGGCGATCGCGTTCATATGCGGGCCGCCCTGCTCGCCGGGGAAGACCGCGCGGTCTAGCTTGCGCGCCAGCTTGGGATCGGTGGTCATCAGCACAGCGCCGCGCGGCCCGGCCAGCGTTTTATGCGTTGTGAAGCTGATCACGTGCGCGTGCCCCACCGGCGACGGGAAGGCGCCCGCCACGACCAGCCCGGAGACATGCGAGATATCGGCCAGCAGCACCGCGCCGACCTCGTCGGCAATGGCGCGGAACGCGGCCCAGTCCGGCGCGAGCGGGTAGGACGTATAGCCGGCGACGATAACCTTGGGCCGATGCTCCAGCGCAAGCTGGCGGATGCGGTCGTAGTCGAGCAACTCGGTGTCGGGGTCAACGCCATAGCTGATCACGCGGTACATGATGCCGCTGCGGTTCACCGGGCTACCATGGGTCAGGTGCCCGCCGTGCAGCAGGTCCATGCCCATGATCGTGTCACCGGGCTGGATCAGGGCGCTGTACACGGCGTTGTTGGCCGGGGCGCCGCTCAGCGGCTGGACGTTGACCCACAGGTCCTCGGGACGCACCGTGCCCGTCGCAAACAACTCTGCCGCGCGCCGGCGCGCCAAGCTCTCGATCAGATCGGCGAACTCGGTGCCCTTGTAATAGCGCGCGTCTGAATTGCGGCGGTACTCGGCCAGCCGCAGGTCCACCGCGAGGATCTCCGACTGGTCCAGGGTACGCCAATCCGGGCTGGGATAGCCTTCGGCGTAGATGTTGTGGAAGACGGATCCGACTGCCTGCCGAACTGAGGCCGGAACGCTGGACTCCGAGGGAATGAGAATCAAGCGGCGAGCCTGGCGCAGCGCTTCCAGATCGACCAGGGCGGCCACGTCCGGGTCGAGATCGGCAAGGTCACCACGAAACAGAAAGTCGTCCATATGAACTCCATATGAGCGGGTGAAAAAGAGGTATATACGCGTGTCCACGCCTGAATTCTAGCACCCGGACCGGGGAAAGGCGAATGAGCGCCGGGCATGGCGAAGCGTCGCCGGGGACACGCACGCGCGTCCCCGGCGGAGAGGCGCTGCGCAGCCCCGCTCAGCCTGTCAGGCTGGCGCGGATCTGCTCGACCAGCTCGCTCACCTCAACGTACATGGTGCGCGTCGGCAGGTCGGGCGCGCCGTAGTCGCGAATCCAGGCCACCGTGCCCTCGCGATCGACCAGGATGAAGGTGTGGCCCGGCTCGCCGTTGGGCAGCGCCCACTTCAGCACGTCATAGCGCGCGCAGACTTCTGAACCGGCATCCACCGCCATCGGCACAGTGACGCCGTATTCCTCGATAATGGGAAGTTGCTGCTCAGGGGGATCGGTCGAGATGCTGACCAGAGCCACGTCAAGCGCCTGAAGTTCAGCCGAGTTTTGCAGATCCACGATCTGCTGGTTGCAGGGCGGTCAGCCCGCCGCCATGTGGAAATAGAGCAACACCGGCTGCCGGCCCTTGTAGTCGGCCAGCGACACCGTCCCGCCGTCCGCGGTGGGCAGCGTGAAATCCGGCGCGGGATCGCCGACGTTGAGGGTGGCGCTCTCGTCCGGCGCCCCGGCGGACTCCGACTCGGCGCCCGGTGCAGGGCGGTTAAGCTGGGGAGTCGGCTCTGCCGGCTCGTCCCGTCCGCAGGCCGCCAGCAGCAGCGCCGCCAGGATTAGCGGCACGGCTATCAGCCGTCCGGGGCGCGGTTTCCTCAGGTAAGACATATGTGTTTCTCTCCTTCGCGCGGGAATGCGATGGGGAAGTTCCAGCCGCGCGCGGAGCATTTTAACAGCAAAGAGCAGCGAAAGACAGCAAAGAGCAGCAAAAGACAGCAAAGAACAGCTAAAAACAGCTAGAAACAACGGAAAACGGCCAGGAACAGCAGAAAACAGCCAAGTGCAGGCCATGAACGCCGGCGCCGCTCTTGGCTGCTCTTGGCTGCTTTTTCGCTACCCGGTATTCTTCATGCCCGCCGCGATGCCGTTGACCGTGATCATGACCGCTTCCAGCACCTCGTCGTGGGCCGGGTCGTCGGGCGGCAGAGCGCGCATCTGCCGCAGCAGCGCGACCTGGATGAAATTGAGCGGATCAACGTACGGGTTGCGGCGCTCGATGGAGAGTTTGATGACGGGCGTATCGCTCAGCAGCGTCTCCTGATCAGTGATGCGCGCGATCCACTCGCAGGCGCGGGCGTGCTCGTCACGGATGCGCCGGAAGATGCGCGCGCCGAGATCGGCATCGGCTACCAGGGAACTGTAAAGCTCGGCGATACCCATATCTGCCTTGACCAGGTCAAGCT
>DYEN01000330.1 GCA_020725705.1 Anaerolinea sp. | reverse complement strand
GCCCGCTTCCAGAACCGGATCGGGCCGCGCTGGTTCCAGCCGCTGGCCGATATCGTCAAACTCCTCGCCAAAGAAGAGGTCGTGCCTCAGGGCGTGCATCCGGGCCTGTTCGTGACCCTGCCGGTGATTGCGCTCTCCGGCGCGCTGACCGCGGCGCTGTATGTGCCGGTGTTTGGTCTGGCGCCGTCCTACAGCTTCTCTGGCGATCTGATTGTGACGGTCTATCTGCTCAGCCTGCTGACGCTGTGCACAGGGCTGGCCGGGGCCAACACGCTGAACCGCTTCTCGCTGATCGGGGCGACGCGCACGCTGACCCAGCTTTTCTCGTACGAGGCGCCGTTTCTGCTGGCGCTGCTTGGCCCGGCTTTGGCGGCTGGAAGCTGGCGCATCAGCGCCATCGCGGACTATGGCGCCGATCGCTGGCTGATCCTGGCGCAGCCGGTCGGCTTCGTGGTGGCGCTGATCGGCCTGATGGGCAAGCTGGAACTGCCGCCGTTCGACGCACCGGAAGCCGAGACCGAGATCGTCGCCGGCGCGCTGACGGAGTACAGCGGGCGCGGGCTAGCGCTCTTCCGCCTGGGTAAGGGCGTGGAGCTGGTCGTCGGCCTGACGCTGGTCGCGGCGTTTTACCTGGGCGGCGTGGCGAACCCGATCGCGTTCTTCGCCAAGACGCTGGCGCTGCTGGTGGTGCTGGCTGGCCTGCAATCGCTGCTGGCGCGCCTGCGCATCGACCAGACGGTCGGGCTGTGGTGGCGCTACGGCACGATCCTGGCGCTCGTCCAGTTCCTGATTTTGATCGTGTGGAAGGGGTTGGCGGCATGAAAGTGATGACGATGTGGCGGGACGCGCTCGACGGGCTGGTCAAATCGCCCGCGACGCAACGCTACCCGTTTGTGCGCGCAGTGGCGCCGGATCGGCTGCGCGGGCAACTGCACTGGAACCCGGAAAGCTGCACCGGCTGTGGCCTGTGCGCCAAAGACTGCCCGGCCGAGGCGATCGAAGTCATCGTGCTGGATAAGAAAGCCAAGCGCTTTGTCTTCCGCTATCATGTCGATCGCTGCACATTCTGCGCGCAGTGCGTGGCAAGCTGCCGCCAGGGCTGCCTGGAGATGGCCAGCGACGCGTGGGAGCTGGCCGCAACCGATAAAGACGATTTCCTGGTGCACTATGGGGCCGAGGAAGATGTCGAGGCCGTGCTGGCAGGCGCGCCTGCGGCAGACGCTCCGGTCGCGGAGTAGCGCGCCGCGCGTGGCCGTCGTCGGCGTGGGGCACGAGCTGAACGGCGACGACGCCGCCGGGATCGCGGTCGCCCGGTCGCTGGCCGGGCTGGCGGCCCCGCACGACCGCCTGCTGGTGATCGACGCGGGACCGGCGCCGGAGAACACGACCGGGCTGCTGCGCCGTTTTGGGCCCGACCTGGTGCTGCTGGTCGACGCGGCGCAGATGGGCGAGCCGCCCGGCGCGATCCACTGGCTGGACTGGCGCGAGACGGACGGCATCAGCGCCTCGACCCATACCCTGCCGCTGCACCTGCTGGCGCGCTATCTGGTGGCGGAGCTGGGCTGTGATGTGGCGCTGCTCGGCATCCAGCCCGCCGCCAACACCCTCGATGCGCCGCTTTCCCCGGCTGTATCACAGGCCGTCGCGTCCATCGTCGCGGACCTGGGCGCGGCGCTGGTGCCCGCCTGAACGCTCAGTCGAGCGCAAGCCGCGCCGCAGCCGCCTCGTCCACTATCCACACCAGCCGCCCGGCAACAGGCCGGATGCGCTGCGCAGGCAGATCGTCCGGCCGGGGCGGTCCCTGCACCACCGCCGCGAGGGTGTGCGCTTTCCCTGCTCCCTCAACCATGAACACCACCCGCCGCCCGGCGTTGATCGCCGCCGCGGTCAGCGTGATGCGCCAGGTGTGCAGTTTTGGCACGAAGTTCGCCACCACCCAGCGATCGGGGTCGGCAGCGGCCAGCGCCTCGGTGCCCGGAAACAGCGAGGCGGTGTGGCCGTCCGCCCCGATCCCCAGGTGAACATAGTCGAAGCGCGGCTGCGGCTCGCCGGGCGCAGCGGCGCCGAAAAAGCCATGCAGCAGGCGGTCGTAAGCGTCGGCTGCTGCGTGCGGATCCAGCTCGCCCTGCATGCGGTGGACATTCGCCGCCGGGATCGGCACGCGGTCCAACAGCCGGGCGCGCGCCTGCCCGTAGTTGCTGTCGGGATGGTCCGGCGGGACGGCGCGCTCGTCGCACCAGAAGGCGTGCACGCGATCCCACGCGATCCGGTCGCGGAAGGGGGGCGATGCCAGAGTGTCGAAGAGTGGAACGGGCGTCGCGCCGCCGGAGAGCGCGATCGCAAACCGCCCACGCTGC
>DYEN01000329.1 GCA_020725705.1 Anaerolinea sp. | reverse complement strand
GCTCGCCGCTGGTCCTAGGGGCCGAGGGCGAGCGCACCGTCGATCTGGTCGTCAGCAACCCGGCCTATCCGCCGCCGAGCGAATTCGCCCAGGTCGGGCGCCAGCTTGACCCGCTGCTGGCCGGGGTCGACCTGGCCGCGCTGGATCGCGACGCGCTGGCGCTGCTGGCCGGCAAAACGGGGCTGTCGCCGCTACAGGTCACGCACTACGTCCAGGCGAAGCGTTTCGCCCAGGCGGGGCGCGTTCCCGCCGAAGCCTACTACGGCCTGTTCCGCGCCAACCTGCCGGTTAACAGGATCGCGCTGGCCGCGCAGGACAGCCAGATGCTGGTGAAGGCGCTCGAAACGGCGTCGCGCGCCGGGGCCATCGACCCCGGCCTGGCCGCCAAGCCAGAAGCGATCGCCCGGCTTGTCACGCAGCTTGGCACTGAAGCGATCGACGAGCTGGTCAAGCAGCCGGTGCTGAGCGACGGCACGCCGTCGCTGGGCGCGTTCGCGCGGCTGGCAGGGCTGAACGACGCGCAGCAGCGGGCGTTGGCGCAGCTGGCGCAGACGCCGGACGGAGGCGGGCGCGAATTCTGGCAGCGCCTTGAAGCCAACCCGGCTTTCGACGCGCAGGCGGTGCGTGGTGTGCGGCTGGCCGCTCAGCTTGGCGCGCTGACCTTCAACAACGCGCCACTCATGGAGCAACTTCACCGGCGCCTGCGCGACAGCGACGCGGACGAGCCGCTGCGCGCGCTGGCGGGCATGACCCCGCGTGACTGGCAGGCGCTGATCGAACAGGCGACCGGGCCGGCCGGCAAACCCGTCATCCCGCCCGGTGTGCCGGTTGCCGAAGGTGAGAAACCGATCGAAGCCTACACCCGCACGCTGGCGCGCGTCATCGAGGATACATTCCCGACCGCCACCATCGCGGCGCGGTTGAAGGCAGACGACTTCGCCGGAGCAGACCGGATCGGCGCCTTCCTGAACCGGGCGTCCGATTTCGAATTTCGTCAGATGAGCGTGCGGCGCTATGCCCGCTTGCACGATCTGCAGATCGGGGCGGACGATCTCGCCGCGCTGGAGCGCGTGCAGCGCGTCTTTGCACTGGCGCCGCGCTTCGAGCGTTACGACGCGATGCAGCCGCTGCTGGCTGCCGGTGTGGACTCGGCCTACGCGATCAAGACGATGGGCGAGCGGCGCTTTATGCAGCAGTTCGGCCAGCAACTCGGCGAGACGCAGGCCCACCTGATCTACAGCAATGCTGCGCAAACCACCGCCCTGACCACGGCGCTGTTCGCCAAGTACGGCGCGCAGTTCAACACCCTGCCGATGGCGGTCCTGCCCGGCGTGAACGTGCCCAGCATCCTGGGGACGGTGGGCGATATCTTGGGGCCGACGCTGGCGATCGACTTCCCGACCTGGGAAAGCCTGTTCGGCAGCACGGACTTCTGCGCCTGCGAACATTGCCGGTCGGTGTTCAGCCCGGCGGCGTATCTGGTCGCGCTGCTCAAGTTCGTGCGCGACCGTGGGGCGCTGGCGGCGCTGTCCGCCCGGCGTGCCGACATCGGCAACGTCGAGCTGAACTGCCACAACACGCACACCACCTTGCCTTACGTGGACCTGGTGATCGAGGTGTTGGAAGGCTTTCTGGCGGGCGTGCCGGCCATCCACCAGACCGAAGGCGACGCATCCGATCTGCGCGTGCATCCGGAGCATATCAATCCGGACGCCTACACCCTGCTGGAGTCGCGGGTGTATCCCTGGGCGCTGCCCTTCAGCCTGTGGACCGAAGAGGCGCGCGCCTACCTCAAGCCGCTGGATGTGGCGCGCCACACGATCATGGACCGCCTGAACCCGGCGCTGCCCGAAGTGCGCGACACGACGGCCTGGCTGCCGATCGCCACCGAGCGCCTGGGCCTGACCCCGGCGGAGCGCGACCTACTGCTCGATACGACCTTCCAGGCGGCGCATTGGGATAACCGCTCGCTTGCCAGCCTGCGGACCGTCCAGACGCTGCTCGATACGGCGCGCGTCAGCTTTCTGGAGCTGCGCCAGATGCTCGACACGCGCTTCGTCAACCCCGGCGGGACGCTGGAGATCGACTATGTGGTCGGCGAAGAGGACGATGCGGAGTTCACCTGCGATCTGGAGCAGGCCCGCATCGACGCGCTGACCGAGGCTCACCTCAACCGGATCGAGCGTTTCACGCGCCTGCGCCGTACGCTGGGCTGGAGCGCTCACGAACTGGACGCCGTGCTGCACGCGCTGGGCGGCGCCATCGACGAGGCCACCCTGGTGAATCTGTCGTTCGTGCAGGCGCTCCATGAGCGCCTGGGGACCGATCTGCTGGTGATCGCGAGCTGGGTGACCGACCTCGACACGCGCGCCTATCTGGGCGACGACGACGCCGAACACCCGTCCTATTACGCCTCGCTATTCCTCAACCGGACGGTGGGCAGCGCGGACGAGCTGGCCGTGTTCGAGCCGGGCGCGCTGGGCGCGGCTTCGATTGACGATCACGAGGCGGCGATCCTGGCCGCGCTGCAGATCATCACCGCCGAAGAGCTGGCGCTGATCCGCCAGCGCCGCCTGGCCGACGCCGCGCTGAGCCTGGCGAACCTGAGCGAGATGCACCGGGTCGCAACCTTCAAGCGCGCGCTGAAGATCAGCGTCCGCGACCTGCTCGATCTGCTCGATCTGACTGGGCTGAACCCGTTCAGTGCGGCGACGCTCTATGACGCGCTGCACGTGGTCGATATGCTGGCCGTAATCGACGCGGCGGGCTTTACGCTGCCGGAGCTGGTCTACGTGCTGAGCCACCGCTTCGAGGCCAACAGCCGCGTGATGCCCGGCGAAACGCAGATCGGCGTCTTTCTGACGCAGCTTCGCGCCGGGCTACAGCGCATCCGCGCTAGCTTCCAGGCTGTGCCCGACCCCACCGGCGAGATCACCGCGCAGATGCTCAGCGTGCTGGTCGCGGCGGATGACCTGCCGCCCACGCTCGCGCTGCTGTACGGCGTCGCCCCGGCGTCCGAACTGCCTGCCAACCCGGCGGCTTTTCTCGACGCGCAGCTTGCGCTGTTCATGCCCGACGCCACCGCCCGCGCGGACGTGGTCACCCGGCTGCTGGACGACACCAGCCCCGGCTATCTCCAGCCGGAGCTGGAGCAGGCGGCGCGCTTTGCGCTGGTGCTCGAACCGCTGGCCACGCATCTGCGCCAAATCAACAGCGACGCGCTTATCCAGCAGATGGCGGCGGATTTCCTCGATATCGAGCTTGGGGCGAGCGACTTGCTGCTTGGCGGGCTGATCCGCTCGGTGGTTAATGCCGCGCAGCCGGCCAGCGCGATCTTCCTCGATGATGCATTCCTGGATTCGACCGGCAAGATCACCCCCGCCGCCTTCCCGGACGCCTTCGCCATGATCATGCGCCTGCACAAGGTGGCGCTGCTGGTCAACCGGCTGGCGATCCCGTCCGAAGAACTGGCCTGGATCGTCGCCACGCAGGCACACTATGGCTGGCTGGACTTCAACGCGCTGCCGCTGGCACCCGATGGCGGTGCAGCACTGTTCACGGCGTGGCTGCGCATGGCCCGGCTGGCGATCCTTAGCCGGGAGTTTCCGGCGGGCCAGCCGTCGCTCTACGACCTGCTGCGGCAGGCCG
>DYEN01000328.1 GCA_020725705.1 Anaerolinea sp. | reverse complement strand
CCTGGGCCGAACAAAACGCCGCCGCCCGGCTCGTGCGCGTCCAGCACCATCACGCCCACATCGCCGCCTGCATGGCCGACAACGGCCTGGAAAACCGCCCCCTCATCGGCCTGGCCTACGACGGCACCGGCTACGGGCCGGACGGGGCCATTTGGGGCGGCGAAATCCTGATCGCCGATTACCGCGCCTATGAACGCGCCGCCCACCTCGAATACCTGCCCCTCCCCGGCGGCGACGCCGCCATCCGCCACCCCTGGCGCATCGCCCTCGGCTACGCATCCGCCCTCGGCCTGGACGTGAGCCGCCTGCCCTTCTTGCAAGCGATCGAAGCGCAAGCCGCCGCCGTCGTCCGCAAACAGGCCGAGAGACGGCTCAACGCCCCGCCGACCTCCAGCCTGGGACGCCTGTTCGACGCCGTCGCCGCCCTGGCAGGCGTGCGCGCCGACGTCACCTACGAAGCCCAGGCCGCCATCGAACTGGAAGTCCTCTCCCGCCCCTACGCCGCCCAGGCGGCCGCCTTCCCCTGGAGCCTGCAAGAGACGGGCGAGGGGCTGGTCATCGGCCTGGGCGACCTGCTGGCGGCGGTCATCGCCGCCGTCGAAGCCGGCGCGCCCGCCGGAGAAATCGGCGCCCGCTTCCACCGCGCCGTCGCCGACTTCAGCCTGGAGGTCTGCCGCCGCATCCGCCGGCGCGCCGGCCTGAGCGCCGTTGCGCTCTCCGGCGGCGTGTGGCAGAATCAACTCTTGCTCAACCTGACCCGCGCCGCCCTGCAGGCCGAGGGATTCACCGTCTTCTTCCACCGCCAAACCCCGCCCAACGACGGCGGACTGGCGCTCGGTCAGGCCGCGGTGGCCAATCACCTGTGATACACTTTTAGCGTTGTCTTACAAGGAGCATACCCATGTGTCTTGGCATCCCGGCAAAAATCACCGAAATCTACCAGCAAGGTTCGCTGAAAATGGCAAAAGTGGACTTCGGCGGCGTCTCCAAAGAAATCTGCCTTGAATACGTCCCCGAAGCCCAGGTAGGCGATTACTGCCTCATTCACGTCGGCTTCGCCATCAGCCTGATGGACGAAGAAGAAGCCCAGGAAACCCTCAAACTCATCGGCGAGGTCGCCGCCATCGAGGACGAACTCGCCGGTCAGGCAGACTCCGATGAAGTACATTGACGAGTACCGCGACCCGGCCAAAGTCCACGCCCTGCTGGATGAAATCCGCGCCGCCGTCACCCGCCCGTGGGTGCTGATGGAAATCTGCGGCGGGCAGACGCACGCCTTTCTGCATCACGGCCTGGACGAAATGCTGCCGCCCCAACTGGAACTCGTCCACGGCCCCGGCTGCCCGGTCTGCGTGACGCCGCTCGAGCAGATTGACCGCGCCCTGGCCATCGCCGCCCGTCCCGAGGTCATCTTCACCTCCTACGGGGACATGCTGCGGGTCCCCGGCTCGACCCGCGACCTGTTCGCCGTGCGAGCCGCCGGCGGCGACGTCCGGGTGGTTTATTCGCCGCTCGAGGCAGTGGCCCTGGCCGAGGCGCATCCCGATCGGCAGGTGGTCTTCTTCGCCATCGGCTTCGAGACGACCGCGCCGGCCAACGCCATGGCCGTCCTGCAGGCCCGGCAAAAAGGTTTGAAAAACTTTTCGGTGCTGGTTTCGCACGTGCGCGTGCCGCCGGCGATGGAGGCCATCCTCGGCTCGCCGTCGAACCGCGTCCAGGCCTTTCTGGCGGCAGGCCACGTCTGCGCGGTGATGGGCTATCACGAGTACCCGCCCATCGCCGAAAAATACCGCGTCCCGGTGGTCGTGACCGGCTTCGAGCCGGTGGACCTGCTGCGCGGCGCGCTGGCCGCCGTCCGCCAGTTGGAGGTCGGCCGCTTCGAGGTCGAGAACGCCTACGAGCGCGCCGTCACCTTCGAGGGCAACCGGCCGGCGCAGGCGGTGATTGAGCGCGTCTTCCAGCCGGTGGACCGCAAATGGCGCGGCATCGGCGTCATTCCGCAATCCGGCTGGGGTCTGCGGCCAGAATTCGCCGAGTTCGACGCCGAAACGCGCTTCGCCGTGGGTGAAATCAGCACCCAGGAATCGCCGCTGTGCATCGCCGGCGAAATCCTGCAAGGGCTGAAGAAACCGCTCCAGTGCAGCGCCTACGGCAAACAATGCACGCCGCAAACGCCGCTCGGCGCGCCGATGGTCTCGGCCGAAGGCGCCTGCGCGGCTTACTTCCGCTATCACAAAGGGGCGCAGGCCTAAACCCGCAAAAGGTATCGAGGAAACGATGCAAACGGACGATCTGGATTTTGAAGGTTACACCTGCCCGCTGCCGATTCAGCAGCGCGAGACGGTAGTGCTGGGACACGGCTCTGGCGGGAAACTGAGCCACGACCTGTTGACGCGCCTCTTCCTGCCCGAACTGGGCAAAGCGGCCCCGCGCGCCCTGGACGATGCGGCGCTGCTCGGCCTGGAAGGCGCCCGCCTGGCGCTGACAACGGATTCACACGTCGTGGCGCCGCTCTTCTTCCCCGGCGGCGACATCGGCCGGCTGGCCGTCTGCGGCACGGTCAACGACCTGGCCATGGTCGGCGCCAGGCCGCTGGCGCTGACGAGCGCCTTCATCATCGAAGAGGGGCTGCCTTTCGAGACGTTGCAGCGCGTCGTCCAGTCCATGCAATCCGCCGCCGCCGAGGCAGGAGTCTTCATCGCCGCCGGCGACACAAAAGTCGTCCAAAAAGGCGGCGCCGATGGGCTGTTCATCACCACCAGCGGGGTCGGGAGCGTCCCGCCGGGGGTGGAGGTCTCCGGGGCGAATGCCCGTCCCGGCGACGTGGTCATCGTCTCCGGCACGCTGGGCGATCACGGAATCGCCGTTCTCTCCCAACGCGAGGGCCTGGGCTTCGAGACCGACCTGCAGTCGGATGTCGCTCCGCTCAACGGCCTGGTGGCCGAAATGCTGGCGGCGGGCGAAATCCACGTCCTGCGCGACCCGACCCGCGGCGGCCTGGCGACGACGCTGGTGGAAATCAGCCGCCAGTCGCAGGTTGTCATCGAATTGCGCCAGGAGGCCATTCCGGTAAAAGCGCAGGTGCGCGCCGCCTGCGAGATGCTCGGCTTCGATCCGCTCTACATCGCCAACGAGGGCAAACTGGTGGCCTTCGCGCCGGAAAAGGACGCCGGGCGCATCCTGGAAACGATGCGCAAACACCGCTACGGCCAAGAGGCGGCAATCATCGGCCGCGTCGTCGAGGCGGGCAGCCCGCAAGTGCGCCTGAAGACCGCCATCGGCGGCACACGTCTGCTGGATATGCTGCCCGGGGAAATGCTGCCGAGAATCTGCTGAGCACGCCGGTTCCAGGTCTGGAATGAGCGGGGATCGAGCCAGGACTTGCGTCCGTTGAAAACGTCTGCCTGGGCGCTTGACAAGATTTCGCCGAGATAGGGTAAATGCCTATCCTGCCGCAGGTTTTGGCGCCATGTCCGAAGGCGTCTCCATCCTGCGGGAGGGTGATAGGCAATTACGAGATGTGACAAATAACGTTGATATCTCATGACGGACTGCACTTTTGCCAATTTGTGAAATATATTACAAATGGGTTTATCTGACCGGATTAGGTTAATTTCTCAAAAGGAGTGTGCCAAATGGCTGCTGACCCGGAAGTTGTTTCTGCCCTGAAAAACATCCCCTGGTTTGCCGAACTCAAGCCGGAACATTTCAACCGGATGGCTGAGGCTGCGACCATGCGGCATGTCCGCGCCGGTGAGGAGTTGTTCAAGGAGGGCGACAAAGAGGACTGCTTCTACGTCGTCATCGAGGGCCGCGTGGCGCTGGACATTTTCGTCCCTCACCGCGGCAAGGTGCGCATCTACACGGCTGAACCAATGGACTTAATCGGCTGGTCAGTAGCCACGCCGGTGGTCCGCCATCGCACCGCCAGCGCAACCGTGGTTCAGGCGGGGCGGCTCGTCGGTTTTGAAGCCGAAAAGATCCGCCAGATGAGCGAAGAAGACCACGACTTTGGTTACATCTTCATGCGCCGAATCGCCAACATCATCGCCGGCAGGCTCATGGTTACCCGCCTGCAACTTCTGGATATGTTTGCCGAACCCAACGCGGAGACCAGACATGCTCAATAACCCAACCATCAACAGTACCATCTCCCTCCCCAAAATAGAGTTTGACACCCTGCTGGCAGCCTTACGCGAACTGGGGTACCAGACCATCGGTCCGCGCGTACGGGACGAATCCATCATCTATACACATATCGAGAAACTATCTGATCTGCCGCAGGGCTATACCAGCAAACAAGGACCGGCGACTTTTCGGCTGGTGAAAAGCAATCATCGGCGTTATTTCGATGTCATCCCCGGCGCGCAATCCTGGAAACAAT
>DYEN01000327.1 GCA_020725705.1 Anaerolinea sp. | reverse complement strand
TGGCATCGGCCTCGGCTTCGCCGCGGATGCGGATGGCCTCGGCTTCGCCGGCGGCATGCGCTTCGATCGAGAAGCGCTCGGCTTCGGCCAGCGTGCGAATGCGATACTGCTCCGCCTCAGCCGGCTTGCGGACGGTGGCTTCCAGTTCGCGCTCGCGGCGCAGGGCTTCCTGTTCCTGCACCTGGATCTGCTTCTGGCGCTCGACGACCTCGATCTGGATCTCTTCGGCGCGCACCTGCTGATTGGTAATGTTGGCCTGCAGCGTCCCGGCCAGGTCGGCTTCGGCGCGCCGGCGGTTGACTTCGGCGTCGTACGCGGCTTGCTGCAACTCATAGTCGCGCCGGGCTTCAGCCTCGCGGGTGCGAGCGAGGTTCTCGGCAATCGCAGCGTCGCGCTTGACCTCGGCGATGCGCGGGCGGCCCAACGCTTCGAGGTAGCCTTCCTTGTCGCGCACGTCCTTGATCACGAAGCTGTCGATGCCCAACCCCATATTTGCCAGGTCGCTTGCGGAGACATCCTGCACGCTCTGGGCGAACTTATCCCGCTCGCGGTAGATTTCCTCGACCGTCAGCGTGCCGATGATGGCGCGCAAGTGCCCGGCCAGCGTCTCGTGCGCAACGGTGCGGATCTCGTCAATCGACTTGGACAGGAACCGCTCGGCGGCGGTGCGGATGGAGACGTCGTCGCTGGCGATCTTGATCTGCGCCACACCTTCCAGCGTCACCGGCACGCCCTGTTTGGTATAAACGTCGTCGGTGGTGACCTCGATGGTCATGATCTCCAGCGAGAGCGAGTCAACGCGCTCCAGGATCGGCCAGATGAAAGCGCGCCCGCCCTTGACGATGCGGTATGGCTCGATCTCGCCCGTTTGCGGGTTGCGGCGCTTGCGGCCAGAGATGACCAGGACTTCGTTCGGCCCCACTTTGCGCACGCGCGACGCCCATACCGCCACCAGCGCGAAGACGATAAACAGAAACAGCAGGATTACGAGGGTCCCAATCGCCACATCCATGGTAAGGCTTCCTTTCTCGGTGGGTGAGGTGATAAGGGCTGCGACGCCCCCAGGCGGCGCCGCAGCAGTGTTACGCGATGGACGTTACATAAGCGACGCCGCCGACGATGCGCTCAATGCGGACCGGTGTCCCGCGCGGGTAGGACTCGCCCTGGTTGGTCGCGCGGGCGGAGTAGGTCATGCGGGCGCCCTCGACCACCAGCGCCACCTGCCCAACGCCGTTCTCCGGAATAGGGGTGATGATCTCGGCAGCCATGCCGATCAGTTTGGTCTGGTGCACCTCGCTGCTGACTGTCGGCGAGAGAATATAGACGAAGAACGCCTGCGCCGCCAGACCCATCACTACACCGCCGAACAGCGCCGCAACCAGGCTGCCAACCTGGCCGGCGTCCAGCAGCGTCACCGCGATCAGCCCGAACGCGCCGAAGGCCGAGATGAAGCTGGCGATCGCCAGCATGCTGACACCCGCGGCCTCGCCCGCTGCGTCCAGATCGGCATCGCCATCCAGGTCCAGGTCGACATCCATGTCCAGGTCGCCCAGCGCGCTGCCGATTCCCTGGAAGAACAGTAGAAAGACGGCATAGATCACGCCGACGAACAGCGCCGCGGCGTAAAGCACGTTGAGGATGCTGTTCGCGAACAGGTCGCTGAAAATACTGGCTGTTAGAGCGAACATGGCGATCCCTTTCTTGCTAGCTGGCCCTGGCGCCGCCGCTAGGCGCCGCCCGGCCAACAGGGTCAACCCTATTATAGGAGCCGGAGCAGGGGCCAGCAATCAATCTGGCTGACAAACGCCTGACGTTGCGCGTAGCTGGCTGACAGGCGTGTGCGCCGGGCGAGTTCTGGTATAATGCCCCGCAGAGGAGCGGTTGATGGATCAGAACATTCCGGTCGGCCGGGTGGCTTTGCTGATTCTGGTGGCGCTGATCATCAGCCTGGTGGTGCTGGTCAGTGCGGTGCACTTGCTGCCCGCACCGCCCGGTTCCCCCACGCCGACCGCGCCCTATATCCTTGACCGGCCCGAAGCCCTGCCGCGCCCGCAATAGCGGGCGTGCCCCTGCGCAAAAGGACACGTTCGGATGGACTTCTTGCTCGCTGCTGCTGCCGTCGTTCTGGGTGTTGTTGTGGGCGGCGTGCTCAATGCCCTCGCCGACGATCTGCCGATGCGCCGCACGCCGGGTCTGCCGCGCTATCCGGACGGTACCCCGCGCCCGCCGTCGGCCTGGTTGGGGATCACCGCGTTTCTCAGCGGGCAACGCACCCCGCTCCAAGCATCTCAGGGCGCGGCTGCTCCGGGTGGGGCGAGTGGGGCGGGCGATCCTGCGCCTGAGGGGGACGCCACCGCCGCGCCGTGCCGCCTGAGCTGGCGCCACCCGCTGGTTGAGATCGCCCTGGGGCTGGCCTATGGGGCGATGGTGCTCGGTTTTCGCGACGAGCGTAGCCTGCCGGTGTGGATGGTGTACGTGGCGATCATGCTGCTGATCACCGTGATCGACATCGAGCACCGTCTGATTCTGTTTGCCGTGATCATCCCATCGTGCGTCTTCGCGCTGATCGTGGCCGCGGTGATCCCGCCGGATCCGGAGCGCTCACTGGGCTATTATGCGCTAGGCGGCCTGGCCGGGTTTGCCCTCTATTTTCTGATGTTTCTGGGCGGGGTGCTCTTCGCGGCAGCCACGCGGCCGGGCGCGATCGCGTTTGGGTTTGGCGACGTCATGCTCGGCACGCTCAGCGGGATCATGCTGGGCTGGCGCGCGCTGATCTTCGCCTCGCTGATCACCGTGTTCGCGGGCGCGCTGGGGGCGCTGCTGTATGTCATCGGGCTGCAGGTGCTGCGCCGGCGCCACCGCTGGTTTACCCCGCTGCCCTACGGCCCCTATATCGTGATCGGCACGCTGGTCATGCTTTTGTTCCGCGAGCAGGTGCAGGACGTGCTCATCAACGGATTCTGAGCGTCCGGAAATCCCCCATCTCACCCAGGCGCACATTCGCCACCTTGCCCATGTGCCCGGTAGGCGTCTGCTGTACTGTGGAATAGGCAAGCCGGCCGATGATTCTCAAGGCAGGGACAGCAGATGGAGCGCACACGATGGCGGATGACGATCAAAACACGACGCAGCCGGCGGCTGAGCCGGAATTCGTGCCCAGCCAGGCCGAAGGGGACCGCGACCCCGCGCCGAAGCGCGAAAGACACCGCCGCACGCCGGGCAAAGCCGAAGGCGACCGCGAAGATGTCGAGCAGGCGCTGCGCGAGCAGGAAAACGACACGGCGGGGTAGCGGGGCCTGACCGCGCTC
>DYEN01000326.1 GCA_020725705.1 Anaerolinea sp. | reverse complement strand
GTTTCGTGGCTTTCGCCGTCGACCTCACCCGGCCAGCCTGCCGCGATGGCCTCGCTCAGCGCCGGCCCCAGTGTGCGTCGCTTCCAGCGGATAACGACATCATGCGGGCGCCCCTGTGCCTGTTCTGCCGGGAGGCCGGTCATCCAGCTCAGGGCGCGGTTCCACCGTTCGACGACGAGATTGGCATCCAGGATCATGATGCCATCCGCGCTGTGATCGAGGATCGCGGCCAGACGCTGGCGTTCCTGGTTGGCGAATTCGTACATGCGCGCGTTGTGCACGGCGATGGCCGCCTGATCGGCGAAGCTTTGCAGCAGGCGGTAATCGTTGTCGGTGGGCGTCCCGGCATAGGCGCGGAAGACAAACAGGATCCCCAGCATATCGCCCGCCATCACCATCGGCAGGGCGACGATCTGGCGCAGCGTAAAGTCGAGCTTGCGCGCCACCTTGCGCATCTGGGTGTAGGTGGGGGCCAGGTCAAGCTCGCCTTTGGCGGTCGGGGAGAGATCGCGCAGAATGGCGTCGAAGAGGTGCGCGTCCTCAGCCGTGATGCCGATCACGGCGCGCACGCGGAACGTGTCGCCTTCGCGCAGCGCGATCAAGCCGATCTCGCCGGAGAGCATCGAGGCGGCAGCCTGCAGAATCATGCGCAAGACCTCGCCCAGATCGAGGCGCGAGGTCAGCGCGCGGCTGATGTTCAGCAGGTAATCGCGCTGGCGAACACGGTAGTCAGGCAAAAGAAACATACTATGATTGTACCCGCGCTTGCGATCTTGCGGCAGGGAGCAGCACGCGTTCTTGTGCGCTTCTAGCGCATTTCTTGCGCAGTTCTAATGCGGCGGCGCCCACACTGGATGGGAAGCGGCGGACTCGGTTTCCTCGCAAGGGCGATGCTTGCGTCGCCTGCCGCCTAACAACCGCGCGTCTGATGCCGTAATTGGCGCGGGCCGGGCTTGCCCGGCCCCTATGCGTGGGGCCGGTTCTCCACCACGGCCCGATCTGCACAGCGCATAACAGCCCTTAGAGATGATCTTCTTCGGCGCGGGCGATGGCGCGTTCCAGTAGCAAGAGGGCCTCGTCGATGGTCGGCTGGTCGACGTTCAGCGGCGGGATGAGCCGGATGGTGCTGGTTCCGCAGCCGAGGATGAGCAGATGCTCGGCGAAGGCATGATCGACGACGGCGTTGCGCAGTTCCTGTGCGTAGGCGCGCGTCTCGCGGTCTTTGACGAACTCCACGCCGATCATCAGCCCCTTGCCGCGCACCTGGCCGATGCTGGGATGGCGATCCTGGATGGCGCGCAGCTTGTCCATCATGTAGTCGCCCATCTTCGCCGCGTTCTCAATCAACCCGTTCTTGAGCAGGTCGAAGGTGGCGATGCCCGCCGCGCAGCTGACCGGGTTGCCGCCGAAGGTGCTGGCGTGCGCGCCGGGCGCCCAGGTCCGCATGATCTTCTTGCGGGCGATCATCGCGCCCAGCGGCATCCCGCTGGCGATCCCCTTGGCCGAGCAAACGATGTCCGGCTGCACGCCCCAGTGATCGACCGCCCACCATTTGCCGGTGCGGCCCATGCCCGACTGCACCTCGTCGACGATGAGCAGGATCTCGTATTTGTCGCACAGGCGCCGCAGCGCGGGCAGGAAGCCGTCCGGCGGCACGACATAGCCCCCTTCGCCCTGGATCGGCTCGACCAGGATGCCGGCGACCTCTTTGGCGGGCACGATGGTCTGGAAGATCTCGTTCTCGATGTAATCCACGATGCGCTCGCCGTAATCGGCGAAACCCGCGTCGTTCAGCAGGGGGCGGTACGGGTTGGGATAGGGGACGTGGGTGATGCCGGGGACGAGCGGGAAGAAGT
>DYEN01000325.1 GCA_020725705.1 Anaerolinea sp. | reverse complement strand
GGGCTGGAGATCGTGACGCTCTGGCGGCGCAGCTATCAGTTTCGCCCGCCGCGCGGCGAGAGCCTGGCCGACACACGACAGCGCGTCGTCGCCTACTACCGGCAGCGGATCGAGCCGCACGTCCTCGCCGGGGCGACCGTACTGGTGGTGGCGCACGCCAACAGCCTGCGGGCGCTGGTGATGGAACTGGATGATATCAAACCGGAAGCTGTGCCCGCGCTGCGCATCCCGACCGGAGTCCCGCGGCTGTACCGGATCGACGGTGACGGGCGTGTCGTCGAATGCCGCTACCTGTGATGGCCCGCCTGATTGTTACCCAACCTCTCACTGACCAATCCGGCTGGCGAGAATCGCCGCGCCTGATCCGGCGAGGGTCAATCCGCCGATGGTGATCGCCGCGTCGAACCAGAAACGCTCGGGGAACAGGCGGATCAGGGTGGAACGCGTGCTGAACAGCCACGAATCGCCTTCGAAAAACAGGCGGTGGAAGCCTGTGAAAAAGAAGTCCCAGTTCGCCAGGACGATCACGACGGCTGCCAGCATCAGCAGAACCGTCAAGATGCCCCCTTCGAAAAGCCCCTGCCGCAAGGTGCGCCGTGTCGCCGGGCGCCACACCAGCGCAAGCACGCTCGCCGCCAAGATGGCGCTCACAGCGAGGTGGACGCGAAAGGCAGAGCGGGTCACGCGCTGGACGTCTTCCATGTGCTGCAGTTCTTTCGCGGTGAACATCGGCTCCCCGTCGATCTCCAATTCGGCCAGGTATGAGGTCGGTTCGTTATCGAGCAGATAGCGCACGGCGTATGGCGCGTAGCGCAGGCGATCCGTCTGGGTGAACCCGTAGCGATCGGCCGGAAAGCCCGGCCGGTTGTATTCAAGTTTCAGGAATAGCTCGCTCATAACCAAGCGCACGCTGGTGAGCACCAGAAACGGGGGAAGCGCGAGAACAATCGCGGCGCGCAACACGGGGATCAGCCGGCGTAGGATTGCTGTCGCGGGTGGTGCGACCGGCCTGATTGCCTCGCGGGCGTCGGGAGGGACGCGCTCGCCGGACATCGGTCCGTCTACTGCGCCAGCTCGGCGATTCCCCCGCCGAGCAGAAACTCGATCACCATCCGGTCGACGATCGACTCGACCGGCGCGCGATCGTCGGTCAGGATCAGGTCGGCGGTCACCGTGGGCCGGATCGACGCGGCGGCGTCGGCCAATGCTTCGCGGAGAATCGGGTGGGCGTCGGGGGGCAAGGCTGCGAGGTTGGCGGCCAGGTTCCCGGCCTGGGTGGGTTGGACGGTGGCGACCAGGATCGTGTTGTACGAGTTGGGCACGTCGAGCGTGTGG
>DYEN01000324.1 GCA_020725705.1 Anaerolinea sp. | reverse complement strand
GCGTCTGCCGTGAGCAGTTCGCCCGGTTCTCGCGCGACGAGCGCCTGATGTCCCTGGGCGATGAAGTGCTGCTGCGCGAGCGCCTGCCCGATATGCTGCGCTCGGCCATGCGCGTCCGCGAGGCCGAGGCCGCGGGCGCGTGGTCGTACATGCGCCTGCCGCTGATGATCGACGAGCAGTTGATCGGCTTCGTGGCGCTCTTTTCGGACACGCCGGGGCGCTTCAACGGTGCGCATTTGCAGCTTGGCCGCCTGTTCGCGGCCCAGGTCTCGACGGCGGTACGCAATATGCGCCTGGCGTTCCGTCTCAAGCGGGCCGAGCAGCGCCAGCAGGCGGTCGCGCAGGTGGCGCGTCTGATCGCCGAGGACCTGGCGCTCGACGCCGTGCTGACGCGCATCGTCGAAGAAGCGGTTCGGCTGGTGCAGGGGCGCCTGGGCACGGTGCTTCTGGTTCAGGCGGATGGAAGCCTGATGATCAGCGCCGTGTCCGGGACGGACAAGCAAACCATCGGCGTCCGCATTGAAAGCGGGCGCGGACAGGCGGGCGTCGTCGCGCTGACCGCCCAGCCAAGCGTCATCACCGATTTCACCGATTGGGAACCGCTGAACCCGGCCATCTCGCGGCTCCCGGAGCAGGGCGAGATGTTGCTGGCCGTGCCGCTGATCTATCGCGGGCGTGTGCTAGGGGTGCTGCAGGTCCTGGCGCCGCGCGCCACGCTGGACGACGTCCAGGAACAGCAGGACGTGCTGATGATGCTGGCGCCGCAGGCCGCGATTGCCATCGCCAAGGCCCAGCTTCATGAGAAGGTGCGCCAGGACCAGCAGCAGTTGCGCGCCATCCTGGAGCACACGGCGGCGGCGATCGCCGTTTACGACACGCAGGGCAGGCTGTTGATCGTCAACCCGGAAGCGCGCCGCGTGTTCGAGCGGATCGGGATCGACGTGGCCGCCTGCGCCGAGCGCCCGTTCCTGGACGTGGTCAAAGAGCGGTTCGGAGACGCGCTGCCCGATCTGCCCAGGCCCGATAGCTTGCTGGAGCTGAACCTGGGCGACGCCGGCGAATATCTGCTCCATATCGCGCCCGTGCGGCGGCCCAACGGCGCCGTCGATCGCTATGTGTGCGTGGGGCAGGATGTTTCGCAGATCCGCCGCATCGAGCGCCTGAAGACCGATATGATCCACATCCTCTCGCACGATCTGCGCAACCCGCTCGGCCTGGCGCGCGGCTCGCTGGAGTTGCTAAACGAGCCGGATGTGCCCGACGATCAGCACGCGCAGTTGATGAGCATGGTCGTGACCAGCCTGGAGCGCATGGATCAGTTGATTCAGGATGTGGTAGACCTGGAGCAAGCCGAGTCGCTGGGCGCGCAGTCCGCCGCGCCGTACGATCTCCCGGCCCTGGTCGAGAAGGTGGTCAAACGCAACCGGAGCAAGGCCGAGAGCCAGAATGTAGAGCTGGTCTATACCGAGTTGAACCGCCCGCCGGGCCAGATGCGCGGCCACGCGGTGATGGTCGGGCAGGCGATCGACAACCTGCTCAGTAACGCGATCAAGTACACCCCGGCGGGCGGGCGCGTCGAGATCTCGCTGGCCGTTGAGGACGAACACGCCGTCATTCGCGTCAAAGACACGGGCTACGGCATCCCTAAAGAATCCCTGCCGCACCTCTTCCGCCAGTTCTACCGCGTGCACGACCGGCGCACCCGTCACATCCAGGGGACGGGGCTGGGGCTGAGCCTGGTCAAGGCCATTGCCCACGCGCACGGCGGGCGTGTGACCGTCGAGAGCGAGATCGATGTAGGCAGCGTGTTCACGCTCATGCTGCCGCTCAACGCCACCCTGGATAGGAATGGCGGTTCCCAGTCTGCTCTGACGCGCCTGGACTTTTCCGCGCTGCTCAAGCTGCCGGACGGCACGTCCCCGGCGAGCACCGCGCCCGCGCCGGATGGATCGGCATCTTAAGCGGGTTCGGCCTCGACGGCAGCCAGCATCGCCGCACCGAGCAGCACCGCGTTGTCCCCCAGCGCCGCTTCGAGAATCGGCAGCCGGTCCGGCTCGATCGGGCGGATCAGGTAGCGATAGGTGGTCTCGCGAATGATCGGCAGCATAACCGGGCCGCACGCCTCGATCAGCCCGCCGCCATAGACGACGCACTCCGGATCCAGCCCGTTGATCAGGCTGCCGGTGAAAACGCCCAGATGGTAGGCGGCGCGCTCGATCACGTCCGTCACCAGGGGATCGCGCTCGGCCAGGGCGGTGGCGAGCGTGCCGCTGGTGATTTGCGGGTTGTCCGGATCGATTAGCTCGCTAATCAGGCTCTTGCGACCCCCGCGCAGCTCGCCCAGGATGTCGCGCTCGATGGCCGTGCGACTGGCGAGGGCCTCGATGCAGCCCCGGCGGCCACACCCGCAGCGCGGCCCGTCGATCAACACCACCATGTGGCCGATCTCGCCAGCGGCGTTGTGCGCCCCGCGCAGCAGGCGACCGTCGAGGATAATCCCGCCGCCGATGCCCGTGCCGGGGAAGATCCCGACCACCGAGCGATAGCCCGCCGCCGCGCCGACGGTCGCCTCACCGTACGTCCCGGCGTTCACGTCGTTCTCAACAATGACCGGCACGCCCAAAGCCTGCTCCAGGCGCGGGCCGAGCGCCACGTTGACCCAGTTATTCAGATTGGGCGCGAACTCGATCACGCCGGTGCGGTAATCGGCCACACCCGGCGCTCCGATCCCGATCGCTTTGATGGCGCTCATATCCAGGCCCGCGTCGACGACTGCGTCTTGCGCGGTTTTCACGATGCGTGCGATGACCTCGTCGACCCCGCGCTCGGGGCGCGTCTTGCGCTTGGCGCTGCCCAGGATGCGCCCCTGGTCGTCCACCACCCCCGCCAGGATTTTCGTGCCGCCCAGGTCGATGCCGAGCCGCGAGGCGTGCAGCCCTAGATCCGGCTTGTTCTGGTTCTGGCGGTTCTTTTTCGACTTCTTACCCACGTCTACCCGCTCCTTTCTGCCGGCGCCGCCGCCAGTGCGACCGTCTGCCGGGTATTTGCAGGCTGATCGTACTCGCAAGCGCCCCCGGCTGCAATCCGTTTGCTCCGTCGCGCGCGGTGATATAAGCTACCCGCAGATTCAAGTATGCGCCGCGTGAGGGGACGAAATCGATGACGGACAACGATACCTCGCTTCCGGGCGAGCGCCGGCACGGTGCCGGCACTTACCAGATGCTGTGGAACTGCCGATTCTGCGGCACCGAAAAGCTGCTTGGCCTGCAGCATCGCCACTGCCCCAATTGCGGCGCCGCCCAGGACCCGGCCTGGCGCTATTTCCCCTCCGAAGCGGACATGGTCGCGGTAGAAGATCACCGGTACGTCGGGGCCGACCGCATCTGCCCGGCGTGCAGCCAGCCGAACAGCGCGGCGGCGGATTTCTGCGTGGCATGCGGGGCGAACCTGGAAACGGGGCAGATCGCGTCGACGCAGGGCGTGCGCGAACTCGGCACCGGCGCTGCCGAGACCGACACCCGGCGCGACGTCGTCCTCGACCGCTTCCAGGCGGAGATGATGCGCGTTCGGGGTGAGGAAAAGGCGCGGCCTGTCTTGCTGGGCCTGACCAGAACCCATCTGATCCTGATCGGCGTGCTGCTGGCGGTGATTGCGTGTGTGGCGGCGGGGGTCTATGCCGTGACCTATCGCAAGGCGGCGTCTGGCACGGTGCAGGCGGCGGCCTGGGAACGCGTGATCGAGATCCAGGAGTTCCGCGCGTTGACCGACGAGGCCTGGCGTGACCAGGTGCCTGCCGGGGCGTATGACCTGAGCTGCCGCGAGCGCCAGCGCGATACGCGGCGTGTTGAGGCCGGCTCGCACGAGGAATGCAGCGACATCGATCAGGGCGACGGGACCTTCCGGCGCGAGTGCCGCACGGTGATCGACTATCGCGACGAACCGGTTTACGACTCGTACTGCCGCTACACCGTCAATCGGTGGATGTCCTCGCGGTCTGTGAGCGCCGCCGGAGAGGCAGACCAATCGCCCCCGGCCTGGCCGGTCTTTCAGTTGAGCGCCGGCAGCGGGGGCGACCGGCTCGGCGCCGAGCGCGAAGGCGAGCGCCGCGAGGTGTACCGGGTAGTGATCGAGGCCAACGGTCAGCAGCATGTCTGCGAAGTGCCCGACCTGGCGACCTGGCAGCAGTATACCGAGGGCCGGGCGGTGGATCTCAAGCTGACCATTACCGGCGCGGTGGACTGCGCTTCACTGCGCCCCAGATGACCCGGTCTGATTTGTTATAATCGAGAAGGAGAGGGGTTAACTTCACGCACAAGAACCAGCTTGTTTCCCCTGTGGATCGAGCTGAGGAGACACCTGGCAAATGCACTATCGCGAGGAATATGTTCCTGAAGCGCTCGGCTCAGGGGCCGAGCGCCCGTTGATCGTGATCGCCTCAAATCGCGGTCCCTTCAAGTTTTTTCACAAGAACGGCGAATTGCACACGCAGCGCGGCAGTGGCGGGCTGGTTACGGCGCTGGGGGCGCTGGCCGAACAGCACGACGTGCTGTGGGTGGCTGCCGCGCTCGACAAGGGCGACCGCGCCTGGGTAGAGCAGAACGGCGACCGGCCGACCGAGGT
>DYEN01000323.1 GCA_020725705.1 Anaerolinea sp. | reverse complement strand
GATCCCCTTTGCGGTGGCGGCGCTGACGATCTACGTCGCGGGCGCCATCGCCCTGCTGCACCAGACGCAGACGTCCCGGCGCTACCCGATCCCGTTGATCGTGTGGGCGTTCGGCAGCCTCGTCCTGCTGACACTGGTGACGATGTACCTGGAAGAAAGTCCGCTCTATCTGCTGCTGGCACGCCTGACGGCACAAGGGCGCTACCACGCAGCGGCCAGCACCATCACCAGCCTTGACCACACTCTGCGCCACTGGCCGGATTTCACCGCCGCGCTGCTGCGCGAAAGCAACCAGCCAAACGGTGTCGTGCTCAGCCCGCCCGGCCTGACCGCCATCGCTTATGCCACGGCGCAGGCATTTGATCACCTGCCGGGGGTCATCACGCGCAGCCTGGCCGGAGTCCCGCGCCAGATGCAGTGTCAGAACCTCACCATGGCCGCATGGAGCAACGCGCAGTGGGCCAGCGCATGGCCACAAATGCTCATGCCGTTCTGGAGCGCGCTGAGCGTTGCGCCGCTGTATCGCCTGGGGACGATGCTCTTTGACCGGCAGCGCGCGCGGTGGGCGGTCGCGGTGTGGGTGCTGGTGCCGGGCATGATTTTTTTCCAGCCGCTGTTCAACGTCTTCTACCCACTGGTGGCGCTGGTGATGCTCATCTTCCTGTGGCGCGGGCTGTGCGGCGGGCGCGGCGGGTGGATCACGCTGGCCGGTTTCGTGCTGTCCACCGGCCTGTTCCTGAACCTGTCGCTGGTCCCCCTGGGGCTGCTTGCCGGGCTGATCGTGATCGGTGAGCACCTGCGCGCGCGGCGCGGGCCGGCGCGGATCATGCGCGATCTAGCGCTCTTCGGCGCGGGTGTGGCGTCGGTCTGGCTGATCTACTGGCTGCTGAGCGGGCTGGCCCCGTGGGCGATCTTCGACGCCGGCCTGTCGCGGCACTACAGGCTCAACCGCCCCTACCTGCCCTGGCTGATCCAGCACCCGCTCGACATGGCGCTGTTCGCAGGGTTGCCGCTGATGGGCTTCGCCGCGTGGCGCGCGCTCAGCCTGCGCCACCTGCGGCGCGTCTCCGCCACCCGCGCGGATGTGCTGATCGGCGCCGCCGTCGCTACACTGATGATCGTAGACCTCAGCGGGACGGCGCGCGGCGAAACCGGGCGTATCTGGCTGTTCTTTGCCCCGATCTGGGTGTTGATGGCCGTCGATGTGGTGGTGACATTGGCCCCACGCCAGCAGATCGCTTTCCTGGCGTTGCAGGCCGTATACCTGCTGGCGATCATCGCATTCTGGCGCGGGGCAGACCACGCCGCCCTGACCAAGCCAATCCGCGTGGCCGACGCCGCCACCACGCCGACTTATCCGGTCCTGGCGTCGTTCGAGCGCAACGGCGACCGACTCACTTTCGTCGGGCTGGATGTTGAGGCCCGCCCCGACACGGTAACCCTGAACCTGTACTGGCAGGCCAACACGCCGATCCGCGACGCCTACGTCCTCACCCTGCTCGGCATCGCCCCGGACGGCTCCACGCTGCCCGGTTACGAGTGGAACCCCCGCGGGTGGGACTTCCCGCCGGCCTGCTGGAAGCCCGGCCAGACGTTTGTCGACGGCGTCACGCTCCCCCTGGGCGACGCAGCGCAGCCGGGAGACTGGCTGTTCAGCCTGGCGATCGTCGACGCCTTCACGCACGAGCCGATGCGCGTCACCCTGCCGGACGGGACCGCCGGCATGCAGGTCGGGATAGGCCCGGTTCCGGTGTCCGCTTCGTAGGGGCACGGCCTTTCGATGCAAAAGGCTTGCAGTGCCGCCCGAGGTGACGGATAATCGTAGGTGATAGGGTAGCACGCAGGCCACCCGCCATCGGAGCGGCACGGGGCACATGCCCCATGCCAGGGAGTAAGCGTGTGAAAAGCCGCGCAGAACGCAGCATCGAAGCCTTGACTTGGGCATCCGTCGTCATCTGGCTGGGCTTCTCGCTCATCATGCACCTGCTGGATTACGCTTGGCTGGTGCTGATGGTGCTGGGGATCATCCTGCTCAGCTCGGCCATCTACCAGCGCAGCCGGGGCTGGCACACCTCGCTGATGATCTGGATCGGCGGCGTATGGATGGCGATCTTCAGCGTGATCGAGGTCACCAACGAGATCGTGGCCGCCCTCAGCACCGACGGCGAAGGGCTGCATATCGACCTGCTGGTCTACCTGGGCATCGCGCTGATTTCGATGGGGCTGGCCGTCGTGCTGCGCCATATCCAGCCGCCGAGCCTGGCTCAGCGCAGCGCCGAGCCGCCCTCGGTGCGCGACGGCCAGGGATATATACCCAGCGTCATCCCGCAGCGCGTCGCCGACGATTACAGCTCCGGATATTTCCCGCCGAGCGGCGCCACACAGAGCCAGGGCGCCTGGGCCGCGCCCGATCAGCAGATCACCGCGCCGCAGCCCCGGACTAACCCCGCCGCGCCGCGCCCCACCGGGCAGTACACCACTGCCCGCCGTGCCCGCCCCGCCAGCACCGCCGGTTGGAGCCAGACCGGCGCCCAACCGCGGCCCGACAACCGCCGCGCCCGCCCGGCGCCCCGCGCCGATACCCCTTCGGACCTGGAAGCCCGCGTCGAAGATATCATCCGCCGCAGCCGTCAGCGGCGCGGCCTGGACTCGGGCGATGACCTGCCCTACTGAGCAGACCGGTTCAGCACAATCAGCGCCGCACCGATGAGGGCGAACATCAGGTACGCCGTCGCCATCACGATCCGCACCGGGCGCTCGCCAAAACGCTGGATGTAGCGGTCCAGCCGCTCGACGTCGTAGAACATCTTGACGTTTAGCAGCGTCCCGACGAAACCGGCGGCGCCGCCCAGCATAATGAGCCAGTCTAGGAACCCCACGTCTCTCCCTGCTTTCGCAACTTATCCCCCGCCGAACAGGCGGGCCGCCCCGACCAGACTCAGCAGCAGATACACCAGCGCCGCACCCCAGCGCAGAGGCCGCCGCCCGAAGCGGTCGATCAGCGTCTGCATCTGCGCTTCGTTGATGAATGGCCGCCGCCCCATCAGGCTGCCGGCAAACCCCGCCGCGCCGATTACCAGCAGCGCCGCATCAAGCACATCGCTGACCAGCATCACTCCCTCCGCAGCGGCTCACCGCAAATCAACGCGCAGGGTCGCCCGGCTGCGCGCGTCAGCACCACGACCGCCGGGCGCCCGTCCCCGTTCAGCCGCAATTTGCCGATCAGGGCTTCCGGCGCGATCGGGCTTCCGCGCTTCTTCACCGTCACCCGTCCGATCCCCCGCTCCACCAGCGCCGCGCGCAGCCGCTTGAGATGAAACGGCATCCACGCCTCAACCGGCCACACCCGCGCCCAGGGCGTGTCCACCGCGCCGTCGCCGGTCAGATAGGCGATCGTCTCGTCCAGCCGGTAGAGCGTGATTCCCAGATGCACCGCCAGCTCACCCAGCAGCCCGGCGCGGATCACCGCCGGGTCCGGTTCGTACAGATAGGCGCGCGGCATGGACAGCGGCGGCGCGGGCAGCCCGGCGGGCATCAGGATCTCGCCGTGCCCGTCCGCGTCGATACGAGAGGCACACCGCCCCACGAACCCAAACGCGCCCGTCCACAGCACCGCCTCTTTCAATTCGCCCTGTGCGCTGATGAACTCCAGCCCGGCCCCGGCGTCCGTATAGGGGCGCACCTCGTCCAGCGCCACGCCCGGCGAGAGCTTGACCGCCAGCCCATCGAAGCGCCAGGCGGTGATCGTGTCCAACGGTGGCTGGTAGCTGCGCACGGAAAACACCCGCCGCCCGTGCTCGCGCCGCGCCGGGTCGAAGAACGCCGCCGGGACTCCGCACAGCGGCAGGGCACGGGTCAGATCGGCAGCCAGCCAGACAGCCTGGCGCCCGTAAGCGCGCAGATTGGCCCGCGCCAGCCGCAGACGCAGCCGGTCGCGGTCCACGCCGAGCACCAGCACGCCCGGCAGCGCGGCCAGCGCCAGCGTGTCACCCCCGACCCCGCAGCCGAGGTCCGCCACGCGCGCATAGCCCGCTGCGGCAAAGCGACGGGCGCGCCATGCGGCGATGTGCTCTCCGCTGGCCTGCTCCAACCCCTCAGGCGTAAAGAACATCTCCCCTGCGCGGCTGAACTTCGAGGCCGCTCGCCGGCGCAGGCGGGCAAGCGTCAGCGCCGCGCCGGCCTGCTCCGGAGTGAGCGTAGATCGCAGCGCGGCGAGCAGCACCAGCGTTCGAGCCTCGCTGAGGTCCTCTGCCGCCAGCCACGCCAGCGCCTCGCGCCCGGCCGGGCCTGTCAGGAAGTCAACATCCGCCTGGTTCAACGACGGTACACCCGACAACAAAAGCGGGCAGGTCAGCCCCTGTCAGCCGCGACCTGCCCGCCAGCGTTTCATGTCGCTGCCGCCTACCCGATCTGATTGATCAGCCGGACAAACTCGTCCCATTCGTCGCGCATGAAAATCAGCGATCCCCAGTCCATCTCCAGCTCGATCGCGTCTTCTTCTTCCTCTTTGGTGGGGGGTTCCTGCGCCGCTTCACGGATCAGGTCGATGAATTCTTCCCACTCTTCCTGGAAGAAATGCGCCGTGACCGCGCCCAGCTCAAGATGATAGGTGCGCTCGCCGTCCGGCTCGTTTGCTGCCCAGGCGGTGTAGTTTTCCGTCTCGGCCAGGGTGTCGACCGGGATTTCGCTGTTGTCGTTCATGGATCGTTTCTCCTCATGCTAGCAGCCGTACCGTCTCCGAGCCAGGCACACGCCCGGTCCACCGGACACACGTCGCGCTGAAAAATGCTTAATCCTGATTGTCGTTGTTCACGTCGAATTTGTCCAGGGCGCGTATCACATCCACCAGCGCCAGCAGGCTGGCGCCACTGTGCGGCTGATCGTCCAGATCTTCGACGCGGTAGCGCCGCTCAAGAAGATTGCGCTCGAAGCTGTCGTCCGCGATCACCGCCTGGACGCGCGCCGCCACCGCGGCCCGCCGCGCGCCATCCCAACCGAGCGCGATCCGGGTCCAGTACATGCGATATCCCGTGACAATGCGCTCCTCGGTGAGCGGTTCCGCTTCGTCCGGCGGTTGCCCGGGCTGCTTGCCGCGCAGCCAGCGATCGAAGAAATCGGCCATGTCAAGGCTCCTTCACACATCTCGCGGGGTGAAAGCGGCACCAGGGCCACATCAGGAACGGGGTGAATCGGGCGCTTCATCGACCCGCACAACGGCGTGCTCGGTCAGATGGACGGGCCGCGCGTACAGCCACACTGCGCCGTCCCACAGCCGCAGATAGCCGGCGTCCTCGCAGGCACGCACGACATCCGGGTCGTCGAGCAGCTTGACGCGGACGGCCGTCCGCCCCAGGGCCGAGGCCAGCCGCCGCACATCACGGGCAACCCGCCCCAGAACCCCGTCCGCCGCATCGAAATAGCCGATCTTCAAGGTCGGGCCGTCGTACCACCGCTCGTCGCCGACCGGGTTGAGCACCACGACGCCATCCAGCGCCCCCGGACCGGCCCCGTCCCAGCCGTAGACCAGCCCATCCGCCAGGCGCGCGGCCAGACGATCGGGCGTGAGGAAGGTGAAGGTCCAGTCGGCTTCCACACTGCGCTGAGCGGCGGCGAAGCGTGGGCCGGCGTCCAGCCAGGCTTGCACGCGGGGCGCGTCGTCCGGCCCCAGGGCGCGCAGCCCGTCAACCGGCTCGGCCAGGGGATCCGCGCCGTAAGGCAGGAAGGTCGCAACATGCTGAAAGCCGGTTTCGCGGGCCAGCACAGGCACGGCACCGTCTACCGACGCGGTCGAGAAGCGCACCAGGCCGCGCCCGATCTGGTGAACCTGGTTCATGACATAATGGTGCAAGATGCGCGCAACACCCTGGCCCTGATGCGCCGGGGCGACGCGCAGCCCTTCCAGCCACCACTCGTCCTCGGCCAGGCGTGTCAGCTTCGCCACACCCAGCACCTCGCCGCGCACCTCGGCCACATAGAATCCGCCGTACGGGTCGTTGAACCACGCCTCCAGCACGCGCGGCAAATAGTCGTCGCCGTCCCAGGTCTGCGCGGCGATCGCCAGCAGGGCCTCGCGGTCGCCGGGATCGGCGCGCCGGATGTTGAGATCAGAGCGCAAATTCGGCTGCTGCATACCCCTCACTCGTTGCCTTCCACCGCGTGCGTTACCGGTCAGCGATCGCTGCGCAGGGCACCCGGTCCGGCAGGGTCCGTGTACCGGCTACGCACCAGCTCGACCTCGTCTTCCAGCGCCCCGAACCGCCTGTTCAGAAAATAGCGGATCAGCGCGTAGACAAACCCGCTGCGGCGCGTGGGGTGCTGAGTCACAACCGGGAAGACTTCCTCGTCGAGCAGCTTGCCGCGCAGGTAACGCACCATCAGCCGCAGAGTGGCCACCGTCGGCGCTGCCAGCAGCACACCCAGCACGCCACCCAGGTTCGCACCGACCAGAATCGCCACCAGCACCACAAAGGGGTGCAGGTCCAGGCTGCCGCCCAGGATGCGCGGGACCAGAAAAACCGCCTCGACCTGCTGGATCACCACGTAGGCCAGCGCCACTACCAGCGCGTACACGATCCCCGCGTCGAGCGCGGCAAACGTCGAGCTGGGCGTGGTCAGGGCAAACAGAATGGCCGGGATCGACGACAGTGTCGGCCCGATGTTGGGGATAAACTCCAGAAAGCCCGCCAGCAGGCCGAGCACCAGCGGTTGCGGCAGGCCGAGGATCAGCGCGGCGAAATAGGTGGCCACGCCAACCGACGTGCCGAGCAATAGCTGGCCGCGCAGGTACGCGTTCCAGATCAACCCCAGCTCCACCATCAGGCGCTCAACGTCGCCGCGATAGCTCTCCGGGACGCTCTGCAACACATACAGCGCGAAGGCCGGCCCATCCCGCATCAGATAGAAGATCAACACCAGGGCGATGAACGAGTTGAAGACCAGCGTCACCGCGCCGCCCAACACACCCAGGCCGGAGTCTGCCAGGGTCAGCACGGCGGATCGCAGCGTTTCCGTGAGGCCCTGCTGCGTGCCCGCCTCGCCGGATGGCGCCAGGAACGATTGCAGCTCGTCCCAGGGCACCAGGGTGAAATCGCCCAGGCTGATCGGCCGGCTCAGCCAGCCCTTGATATCTTCTTCCGCGGACTGCGCCAGGCGGGGCAGCTCGTCGGCGAACTCGCGCAGTTGGGCGAAGGTCGCAGGGACGATCAGGCCCACTACCAGCCCCAGCAAGCCCAGCACAATCACCCAGCTTACCAGCACGCTCAGCGTCCGGCGCAGGCCGGGGCTGCCCACCACGATCACCCGCCGCTCGACAAAGCGCACGATTGGAGACAGCAGGTAGCCCAGGACGAGGGTGACCAGCAGCGTGGTCCAGACCGAACCGCTGATCTTACTGGCCACCAGCACCAGCAGAACCAGCACCCCGAACGCGACGGCGCTCTTGGTCGAGGCGCTCCACGGTGGGCTGGTGAGCGTTGGCAGTTTGCTCGACGACACGCCTGTTCCCGCCCCTTCTCCCTTTGGCACATCTTTTATTTTAACCCGCGCTGCGACGAACTGCGAACGCTTCGCCCGGCGCGCGCCCCGTCCGCGCGCGGAAATCGCAATTGGCAAAAATGTTCACTTGGCGGATGCCTGTTGCCCTGCTACAATGATGCGTAGTGGAGTGCGATTAGGCGAGCGCAAGTGGCAGCGGCGCGTCAAAATTGTTTTAGTTCACGTGCCGATAGGGCGGCCCTTCTTAAGAAGCTGACACACGATAAACCGTTTCCGGTGCTGCACAGTGCTAGCGGTGCGTCGGCTGGTCAGATGCGCTTCTAGACCATCTTGTCGGGTTGCACTTTCGCCTCGTTTCGGCTGCCCGCCTGATCCCGCGCTCAATTGACTATGCGGCTGCGCGACATCCGTCGCGTCCTCCACTTGTGATTTGACAGGTAAGCACAGGGAGTCTGTCGCGCGTCTTCCGGGCCGCTGCCCAGGAAGAGCGATCCGAGGTTTGAATGACTGCATATCTTATTGTCGACGTTGACGACCTGCTCCGGCGTTTCGAGTCCCGAGGGGTCGCGCTGGACATCCACACGGTAGCTGCATCGCTGATCAACAGCGCGGCGCTGGCGTCCGGCCTCAAGTCGCCTGAGGAACTGGTCGCGATCGCCGTAGCGGATTGGAACCGCTACCGGCGGCCAAGCGGCAGCGCGGGGATCAGCGTCCAACAGGTCTTCGCCGGCGAAGGGTACGATCTGTTCAACGTGCTCGATCGCAGCACCATCGCCGACGCGCTGCTGAAGCATTACTTTGCGGTCGAAACCGAGCAGATCGACGAGCTAATCATCGCCAGCACGCGGTCGGATATCACCGACCTGGTCGCTCACGTCAACATCAGCAGCCGCACGCGCGTGCGCATCTGGGGAGACGAGCCGCCCGAAGACCTGCCCGACGTGATCTTCCAGCCGCTTGAGGTGATCCTGGGCATCCCCAGCAAGACGGTCGCGCTTTACATCGACTTCGAGAACATCTCGATCAGCCTCAGCGAGCAGGGCTATATCCTGGACATCGATCAATTGATCGAAGGGATGCTGCGCCAGGCACAGTCGCACGGGCAGATCCAGCACATGGCCGCCTACGCCCCGTGGGGCCAGCGCGGCAGCCTGGCGCCGCTCACCGACCGGACCGGGCGCGAAGTCTCGGACGAGGCGCCGAGCCGTCTGGCGCGGGTCAACATCGACCCGGTCTTCAGCCTGCCCGGCAAGAACAGCGCCGATATGCGCATCGCCAAAGAGGTGCTGGACGACAGCGCCCGGCCCGACAGCGCCGATGTCTTCATCATCGCCAGCGGAGACCGGGACTTCAACGAGGTTTTCAGCGCGGTGCGCGCCCGCAACAAACAGGTGGTGGTCTGGGGCGTACGGGGCAGCACCAGCCGCCTGGTCGAATCGAACCCGGCGCTGCTGGTCGAATATGTTGAGGATTTCTGCCACCTGCGGCGTTACGCGGACGTCTACGCGACGAGCCAGCCGCAGCCCGCTCCGCAGCCGGCCGCCCCGGCCTACGAGCCTCTGCCCAAGGAAGAGCCGGAGTTCCGCCCGTCGCAGTGGTCGAGCGTGTTGCTCCATCTCGACTATCTGCTCAACCAGGCCGGGACCGACATGATCGATCTCGACGACCTGGTGATGCGGCTGGTGGCGGTCCACACCGTCCCCAACGAAGAGCGGGCACGTGACCTGATCAACCAGGCGGCGGGGCACGGCCTGATAGTCGTCGATCACGAGAACAATCTGGTGGGGCTGAACAGCGAACACCCCACCGTCCAGCGGACGTTCCTGGTTCGCGACCGGATCGTACACCGCGTCGCCAACACGCTACACGTGCGCGGCTGGGAATATGTCAACTACGGCTTCCTGCTCAAGGGTATCGCGATGGATCACGGCCTGGAAGGCCCCGGCCTGAACAGCAGCGATGCCTGGCGCTCTGAATGGGTCGACTTCCTGGTGCGCGAGGGCGTGCTGACGCGCGAGATGGTGCCGCACCGCCACAACCCGGAAGATCTCGTCCCGGTGATCAAGCTCGCCAATCAGGACATGGCGGGCACTCTCCATCAGATTCCGGGCGTGACGCAGGAAGATGTGGAGAAGATGATCCGGCGCATCATCGTCAGCGTGGAGCAGTTCACCAGCTTCCGCGGCTTTGCCTGGTGCCCGCTGGGCAGCCTGCACCGTCGCCTGCGACCCTACGACCCCAGCACCAGCTTCCAACAGGCGGTCGAGGAACTGATCGAGGCGGGCGCGGTCAAAGTGGACGAGTACGAAAACCCGCAAAGCGAATACCGCACCAAAGGTATTTCGCTGGTTGAGGATGCGCCGCGCGTCTATGCCGTGCTGGCCGACCGCAACGAGGTGATTCGCGTGCTGCTGGAACTCTACGAGCAGCGCATCCCGATCACGCGCGAGGCCCTGCTCGACCGCCTGAGCATGGACGAGGACGAGATCGACCTGTGGCTGTCGATCATGCAGTCCGAAAACGTGCTTAAGCCGGTGCCGGGCCAGCCGAACGTATACAGTCTGTTCCGCACCCATCACACGGTGATGCAGGTTGCGGGCGACGCGCCCGCTCACTGACGTCCACGCGTCGCCGGCATACCCGGACCACCTCTCTCAGGCAGGCAGACCGGGCCGTGACGCGCCATCGTCGCGGCTGAACTGGGTGTGGTAGAGCCGGGCATACAGCCCGTCCAGCGCCAGCAGTTCGCTGTGGGTTCCGCGCTCGACAATCCGCCCCCGGTCCAGCACCAGGATCTGGTCCGCCGCCAGGACCGTGCTCAGCCGGTGCGCGATCACCAGGCTCGTCCGCCCCGCCATCACCCGCCCCAGTGCTTGCTGGATCAGCGCCTCCGAGTGGCTGTCCAGATGGCTGGTGGCTTCGTCCAGCACCAGGATGCGCGGGTCTTTGAGGATCACGCGCGCAATCGCCAGCCGCTGCTTCTCTCCCCCGCTGAGCCGGTAGCCGCGCTCG